>JBDSOE010000080.1:0-3513 GCA_039915005.1 Ginsengibacter sp. | reverse complement strand
GATGTGTGCGTCGGCAAAGGCAAATGCTTTTGTATCAAAAGCGTAAGTGTTTCCGATGAAAATATTTTTAGCAATAAGAATAAAAGTAACTAAGGCTGCAAAAAAAATGAGGATCAAAATAAATACTCCCACGGAAAGAAAATGGAGCTTTTTAAAAAAGCGTGAAAATTTATTTTGATTTATTTTGAGCATAGAATAAATGTACTGAATTTCAGGGGGGATCATTATGTTTTGCTACAAGAAGCAAAAAAGAGGCTGCCCATTTGAGGCAGCCCTTTAAAAAAGACTTTTTTAAAATAGAGGATCATCAGGCGTGTTGGTGCTATTATTATCCCTTTCGCGTAAAGGATAAGGCATAAAATTTCGTCCCCGTTCCGTGGTTGGCCTGTTAAACCGTCGCATATCTTCCAGCCTTAGGCCAGACATAAATAATTCGATACTCCGGTGCTTATATATCTGATCTAAAATTTGGCTTTGAGTTAAAGGCCCTTGAATGGGAGGCAATCCGGCACCTACTCCAAGCGGATCATTTGCCGGTTGTTTGGTAACCACTTTATTTAATTCTATTAAAGCATTTGCGAGGTCCGCAGGATTCATTCTGGCATAAGCTTCTGCTTTTGTCAAAGTTATTTCTCCGGATAAGTAAATAGGAAACGCTGTGGTAGAAGAATCTACAAAGCCTTTCATTAAAAAGCGGGAAGCAGAAGATCCGCTTAAAACCATATAAAAAGAAACGCGCTTGTCGGCGGCATCAGGTTGCAGGCCTACGGGTAATGCCATGGAGGAATCAACAGGTTGATAAAGATTGAAATTGGATCCTGCAGAAGTAAAGATCGGGTTGGGATTCGCTGACTCAAAATTTAAAATAGAGGTTTTAGTAAGATCTACAGCGTTAGCGGCAGATAATGCCTGGGGATAATTACCGGCAAATAATGAATACCGGGCTTTAAGTGCTTGTAAGGTATTTAAAATGTTTATACCGGGGGGAACACTTCCCAAGAAAGCGGTACTTATAGGGTTGGCATTTATATGGCTCAGCGCATTATCAATAGCGGCAATTGCCCGGTTAAGTCCCTAAGCACGTGGTATAAAGGTCATATTAGGTCCGATGGAATCGGGTATATTTTCCCAGAATTCGGACATGGCTCCTATGGCCAGGGATTTGAATATAGTAGCATATCCTATTAATCCACTGGCAATACCTTTATCGGATAAAGATGCCGACGATTTGATTACATTGTCGGCATCATAAATAATTTTATTAGAAGTGATCCATAATCCCGTGATCAGGGTATTGTTTCCATCAACCTCTTTGTTTCCCAAACTCAGTTTGTATTCATTGATATTTCCCTGGTTTATTACAAATAGTTCTCGGGTTAGTAAGCCATTTATGGTAACGATATTATATAAAGGGCCAGCCTGGCTTAGAGAAAAGACCCGTTGCAATCCTACCACAGCGCCCGTAAGGCCGGGAATAGAATTAAACACATTTTCCTGGGTAGCTCTTGAAGGATCTGTGTATTCTTTTTTACAGGATATAATGGAAATGGCTATAATTCCAATTATTATCAGGGAATGTTTGAGAATATATCGTTGCATAATTTTTTATTTAAAAATTAAAATTTTGCCTTAATACCTATATTAAATGTGGCCGGAATAGGAACTGATCCGAAATCTATACCCCGTAACACGGTACTTTGTCCAGGGCCGTTCACTTCGGGATCAAATCCCTTATAATTATCCCACGAAATAAGATTCCGGCCACTCACGCTTACGGTGAGGTTGCTGAAAATGTTTTTTATTTTCCCGAAAGTGTATCCGAGTGATACTTCGCGCAGTTTTACAAAAGAGCCATCATCCACTCTCCATTGTTCTATATTGTAAACTCCAGCAATGTAACCTCTAGGTATTTTTCCATTGTCTTCGTCTTGAGCTACGAGGCCATTCCCCACACCCTGGCGGGTCCTCCAGTCTGCGTTCCACACATCTGCTCCCTGTAGTGCATCCAGTTGGATTCTTACATTGAATCCCTTGTAAGTGAGTTCATTCACCAGGCTTGCTGTATAATCAGGATTGGGATCACCAATAACTTTTCTGACAACTCCACCGGAAGGTAATCCAACTGAATCCCTCTTTGCAGTATAGGATAAGGCACCCTCTTGTATTCCAGCTTCCTGTAAAGGAATGCCATTACTGTTTTTTAAGATTTGGCCATTGTCGGTTGCAAAGAAGGTACCATAAAAGACTCCTACGGGCTGGCCCTCAATCAATGCCACTGGTGCTCCGGCATTAGTACTCAACAAGGTAATTGCAGGGCCGTTGACGGACTCGCCTATTTTTACTGCTTTATTCCGGTTATGATTAAAAATCCCTGTTATACTCCATTCAAAATTTTTATTTCTTATCGGAATTAAATTCAATACTACCTCAAATCCCTTATTCTCTAAAGAACCAAAATTGTCGAGTAAACTTGAAAACCCGTTGGTAGGCGCGATGTTACGGTTTATTAAAAGGTCACTAACCTTCTTAATATAGTAATTGAACTGAACTCCTATGCGGTTATTAAAAAAAGCCAGGTCGGTACCAAATTCTGTTTCATTTTGTCTCTCCGGTTTCACATTGGTATTAGCAAGTGTGGAACTGGAAAAAAAAGATGACCTATTTAAAAACCCGATACTGGTGTAAGCATTGAAACGATCATAAGGCCCTATCCCTGTCAGGTTTCCTGATTCTCCATATGCCATTCTTATTTTGAAAAGATCCCACCATTTGGGAAGCCCCGAATTATCCCAAAAGCTGGCACCTGAAATAACATAGCTTCCGCTTCCTTTGAGGTAAGTCTGGTTGCGCTGGTTTTTACCAAAAACTGAAGAAGCATCTCTTCTGATGGCTCCGGTAATAAACAATTGATCTTTATATTTGAAATTTTGTTGTAGATAGGCTCCTGAAATAGATAACTCACCCCTATTATCCGCACCATCCAGTTTAGTGCTGGCTGCATTTATCACCGTCTCAATTAAAGGTGCCAGGCCTCTGCCCTGTAAAAGAAGATAGTTTGTTTTCTCATATTCCAGGGAAGCACCCACCTGTGTGGTTGAGTTAATATCCGCTGTAATGTTGGCCTGGTAAGTAGCATTAATATCATTATTGATGTCGAAATAATTAAAATTGGCAGAGCTTGCATAACCGTTTTGTGTGGGATCCATTGAAATACCACCACCCCAGAACACGGGATTTACAGGATATGTATACGGAGGCATGTAAGTGTTTCCACGTTGTGAATAATTATCAATGCCCAGCGTATAATCTAAGGTAAAATTTTGAATGGGTTTCCATTTCAATATTGCATTTGCCAGGATTCGGTTAATCTCTTCTTTTTGTTTGAAATCTTCTATGATGGAAACGGGATTTACCCTTTGCCTTTCAACTACTGCCTTGATATTGCCCAATGCATCACGCGTCCATATATCGTGAAAATTGCCGATGATATTGATTGAATTTATTGGTGAAAAA
>JBDSOE010000022.1:0-9950 GCA_039915005.1 Ginsengibacter sp. | reverse complement strand
AACCTGTGCCCCCGCCGCAATAGCGGTCGGTAACAAGAAAATACCCGCCCCGCCGCATAGGGCTATTTTTTTAACCTTTTTGTGCAAAAATGAAGTGTGTTTTATTACAGAAAGCGTAAACTCATTTTTTAATTGTTTCAATAAATCTTCTTCAGAAATTTCTTCAGGCAATTCACCGGTTAATCCGCTTCCCACATCATCCCTCAAATTGTCTAATGTATTTATATAAAAAGCTACTTCTTCATACGGATTTGCCTTTTTTAAATCATTTATGATTTTATTTTGCAAAAAACCTGGAAAAATCACTTCAATTCTTGTTTCATTTTCCAAATGTCTTTTGCCAATTTCGCCCACATAGGGATGGCTTTCTTCCCCGGCTTTAAAAGTTCCTGATCCCTCCACACTGAAACTGCATTCATTGTAATTGCCGATAGCCCCAGCCCCCGATTTAAATAAGGCATTCCTCACTTCTTCCGCTTTTTCACGTGGCGAAAAGGTAACCAGTTTTTTTAAAGTTCCATCTTTAGGTAAAAGCACTTTGCAATTTTGAAGACCCAATTTTTCCGCAATTTTTGTATTTACTCCATTAATAATATTATCCAAATTAGTATGAATGGCATATACAGCAATATTATTTTTTATGGCAGCAATAACCGTCCGCTCCACATAGTTTTTCCCATTCAATTTTTTTAATCCTTTAAAAACTATGGGATGATGTGCCACAATTAAATTACAATTTTTTTTCAGCGCTTCCTCAACTACCTGCTCCGTTACATCAAGCGACACTATGATTCCGGCACATTCCTCTTCAGGGTTGCCAATCAGCAGGCCGGCATTGTCGTAATCTTCCTGCAAATGAAGCGAAGCCAAACTTTCAAGGTAAACAGTAACATCCTTAATTTTCATTGATTCATTTTTTTTAATAAAAAAGTTATAAAAATTTACAAGAAACGTTTAATCTTTAATTACCAAAAGCTTTGATTTTTCAAAATTTTAAAATTAAAACTATTGTCTTGTCATGTTCAATACTTGTGGATCTCTTGTGTACCAGGGAGCCAATTTTAAAACGGGTAAACTCTTACTCGTAAAGCGCCAGTCGCGTGTTAAGAAACCAAATTCCGATGGCGTAGCTGGTAATTTAATTGTCAATTTACTATAGTCATCATTGCTACTCCAGGTACCTTCGTAAACGATATTATTTTTGGTAGCCTTCAATGGCCCGTGATAAAAATCCGTTTTTAAAAGCACAAAAATATACCCGTTATAATTAGGGGTAAGATTGGTAGAATTGTCAGTGGCAAGACTCACTATAAAATTTCTGTTAAGTATATTATTTTCAAAATATTGTTCAAGCAATGCATTGCCACCTTCTGCACTTTTTTTGCAGGACATAAGTAGCAGAAAAGAAAACAATAGTAAAAGAGCATTCTTTTTCATAGCAGATTTTTATTGAAAATACTCATAAAGAAAACGACAACCAAGAATATTTAAGAACAAAGAATAACCCTGCATTTAAAACGGAAAAGTGAAAGCCTCAGTATTATGCTAACAGGATTGTATTAACTTTAGCCTTGAAAAATTAGTATGAACCCAATTCGTCGCATTACCCTCTTTACTGCACTAATATTTTTTTATTCCACAGGATTTACCCAAATTTTCGGAGGCAATCCTCCCTCTCTGAAATGGAAACAAATTAATACGGCTTCAAGCCGCGTAATCTTTCCTACCGGCCTCGATTCCACGGCTCAAAGAATCACCAACATCATTTCATTTATTAAAAAGCCGACAGAGGCTACTATAGGAGCTCGATCAAAAAAGATCAACATTGTTCTTCAAAATCAAACAACCCTTTCAAACGGCTATGTGGCTTTAGGCCCTTTCAAAAGTGAATATCTTTTAACCCCAAATCAAAACAGCTTTGACCTGGGAAGTCTGCCATGGCCCGACCAGCTTACCATACATGAATACCGGCATGTGGAACAATTTAATAATTTCAACATCGGCCTTTCAAAAGTGATGCATGTGCTATTCGGACAAGAAGGTCAGGCGCTGGCCAATAACGCTGCTATTCCCAATTGGTTTTATGAGGGAGACGCTGTTTTTAATGAAACCAATTTAAGCAAACAGGGACGTGGCAGTTTGCCTTCCTTTTTTAATGGTTATCGCTCTTTGTGGAAAGCAGGAAAAAATTATTCCTGGCTAAAACTAAGGAATGGTTCTCTGAAAGATTTTGTACCGGACCATTATGCGCTAGGTTATTTACTGGTGGCGTATGGACGCGAAAAATACGGTGACCAGTTTTGGGAAAACGTAACGCAGTATGCTGCGGCTTATAAAAGTTTAATTTATCCCTTTCAACACGCTATTAAAAAATATTCAGGAACAGACTATGCTACTTTCAGAAATGAAGCGATTGATTTTTTTAAAAAAGAATTAAATATTGAAAATAGCAGAAAAGAAAACCGGGCACTAAAAGAAACCTATATCAATGAGCAGTACCCTTCGTTTGATGAAAATGGCGCAGTCATTTATGTAAAAAACAGTTTCAAAAAAATACCGGAGTTTGTGATTCGTGATGGTAATAAAGAAAGAAAAATAAGAACCAGCGACTTCACTCTTGATAATTATTTCAGCTACCGGAATGGAAAGATCGTTTACGCTTCCTATCATCCTAACGTAAGATGGGGATACACCGATTACAGCGATTTACAAATCCTTGACGTTACTAACGGTAAGCAACAAACGCTTTCGCATCGCTCCAAATATTTTTCACCTGACATCAGTAATGATGGGAAAATGATCGTTGCGGTTAATGAACCTGCTTCAGGGAAATATAACCTGCATGTATTAAACGCGGGAAATGGACAATTAATAAAATCAATTCCCAATCCTACCAAATTATTTTATACCTATCCCAAATTCTATGGTGATGAAAAGATTATTTCGGCCGTTAGAGATTCCGAAGGAAAAATGTCCATCTCAGAAACTGATATAACCAACAATGCAACCCGATACCTTCTTCCATTTACTTATAATGTAATCGCATTTCCATACCTGCTGAATGACACGCTCTATTTTTCTTATTCTTATGAAAAAAATGATGAGCTATTTGCTTATACTTTTCCGGATAAAAAAATATGGAAAATTCAAACTGACCACGAAGAAGGATCAGGTAAATATCATCCCACGGTAAACGAGTCAGATATAGTATGGAGTTCCTTTACAGCAGAGGGCTACCGCTTAGGGAAGGCATCTAAAAGTCACTTGACCTTCACGGAAGTGAATATAGAAAGTTTACAAAAAAACACTTCCCCTTTCGGTGTTACTTCTATCCACAACCTCAATTCAAATTTATTATATAAAGTGCCTGGTGATACCTTTGCTATTGCTAAGTATCCAAAGAGTTTTAAGCTGTTTAATTTTCACAGCATTGAGCCCGCCATTGATGATCCGCAATATACTTTATCGCTCCTGAGCGAAAATATTTTAAACACACTTCAATCCAATTTGTCGCTCACTTACGACCGCGCTGAAAAATTTAAAAGAATAGGTTTCGGAGCTACTTATGCGGCCTTGTTCCCCTATCTTTCCGCAGGCATCAATTATACCGTTGACCGGCGTTCGGCTTACAAAGGGCATACGGTTTATTTTAATCAACTGGAACCTTATGCAGGCTTTAGTATCCCATTAAATTTAAGCAAAGGAAAATCATTCACTTTCCTAAATATGGGCTCACAATATGTTTACAATCAATCCCAATTCCAGGCGAATTATAAAGACACTTTTGGTATCGTTTCTTACAGCTATCTCAGTAATTTTTTATCTTTTAGCCACCAGATTCAAAAAGCCCGGCAACAAATATTTCCGCGCTATGCTCAGGCAATCAATCTTTCATACAAGAACCCTTTAACTCAATATAATGGATACCAGTTTTTATCAACCGGTAGTTTATATTTCCCCGGATTGATAAATACTCATTCTATTGTTTTAAACGAAGCTTATCTTAAGAAAGATAGTTTGCACCAGATCAATTTTTCAAGTGGGTTTCCTTTTTCGCGTGGCTACCAATCGGCTAATTTTTACGAAATGTATAAATGGGGAATTAATTATCATCTTCCTCTATTGTATCCTGATGCAGGTTTTGCGAGCATTCTTTATGTGCTTCGTGTAAGGGCTAATGTATTCTATGATGATACGCACACCCGGGATTTTCTCTCTACCGGAAAAATATTTAATGCTCAATTCCGATCTGCAGGCACAGAAATTAATTTTGATACCAAATGGTGGAACCAGGTAAATATATCTTTTGGAATACGGTACAGTTATTTATTGGATCCCGATCTGTTGGGCGGAAGCGGTAACAACCGTTGGGAAATTATTTTACCCGTAAATATTTTTAATAACTAAGCACCCATAAACTGCTTATTAATTTACCATCAATTTTATATGCCGTCTTATTTTACTTACAAGTTTTTATTAAATTGCAGCTAATATTTTATTTTGAAAAGCAATTGAATAATGGACAAATCCACCCACGGTAAAAAAAAGAAAAACTGCCATGTTGCATTTTATTTTCTAGCCTTTACAGCATTAACAGCAGCGGCTGTAGTTGTTACCATCATAGAAGGAAATCGCATAAAAAAAGAAAACGAATTATTGGCTTATGAAGTATGGTAGCACTTACTGTAGCAAACTACCATTCTCTAAAATAATTTTTTCCGGGTTCCAGATCACCCGCATATCAACCAGGTCTTTGCCTCTTATACGTTGGTCAGCAAAATCTGCGTTATGGTAGGGAATCTTAATCGTTTTTGTGAGAGTAAGCCCGGGTTTTATTTCTTCATCAACAAAAATATTTAATTGTGTTACAGGCTTGCCGAGCAAATCGTTCAAAAGAAAATTACCGGCAATTGTTTTTATTTTTTGCGAAGAAATATTTTTTAAGGTAACCGTATAAATCATTACTTCTTTGCCCTCTTTGTTTGAATATTCTTTTTTAAGAAGACCGGCTTCAAGGTGGGGCAGCAGCCTGTTTCTTCTGGCATCTCTTTCTATTTCTTTGGTGCTTTCCAATTCATAATTTTTTTGTTGAAAAGTTTTGACCTTGTTCAGAATATCTTTATAAGTCTGGCCTGTAAGATCGTTTCCTGCAACACGGGCAAGAAAAATATATTTAACCAGAACCGCTACCTCATCATCATTTATCTTACCGCTCCCCCTGATTTCCTGTATATCTTTTTCATAAGAAGAAGGGCTATATGTTTTTTGCAAAGGATTATTACAGGAAGCTGAAAAAATTAAAAAGAAGAAAACTGCCAGTGAATTAACTATGTTTAATTTCATCGCCTCAAATTATTGTAAAAATTTTTATAAATAAGATACAATTTTATGCTTAATTCATACGTTTACAATATCAATGTTACTTTTTATGAACCTTCGCATTTTTTAAAATTATATTAAGCGTTGCAATTGTCTTTATTTTAAATAATAGTAATACTTTTGTTCTGTTGAAAAGAATTTTTTACATACTTATATTTATTGCCGGTCTTAGTTTCAGTAGCAATGCACAGGTTAAATCAACCTTTGTAGTTAGTGATGCTGTTAAAACAATAAGGTTTTACCCAAATCCTGCGGTTAGTTTTATCAATTTTGAATTCGAAAAAAATTACGATAAATCCTACACCCTTTTTATTTATAATTTCATTGGCAAAAAAGTGGTGGAATTAAAAGTCTCTGAGCAAAAAATTACGGTGCCCCTCACCGATTTTTACCGGGGAGTATATATTTTCCAATTTCGCGATAAGCAAGGAAGCGTTATTGAATCCGGCAAGTTCCAGGTTGCTAAATAGTTTAATCAGCATTGGATTCAAAAGTGAATGGGTTGCGCATTCTTCCCAATCCTGAAAGCCAAATGATTTAAAACTTTCTGAATTTACTAAACTTTCTGATCGCTTACACTTCATGATCTTGATTTGCAATGTGTCATTTTGTCTATTATTTATTGTTGGCAAAAGGTTTGACTATTGTACATTTGCAGCCAATTTTATGACCATGAAAAATAATAAGAAAGAAATGTATGATACTGAATTGAATCAATCTGAAGAAGCAAAAGATATTTCTGTAAATGAAAATGACAATCCGTCCGTGGAAGAGGAAATAGCAGATGCCGGTGAAGAAACGGAAAAATTAAGAAAAGAATTAGAAGAACAAAAAGATAAATACATACGGCTATTTGCTGAATTTGATAATTTTAAAAGAAGAACTTCCAAAGAAAATATTGAACTGAGACAAACTGCCGGCAAAGAAGTAATCACTTCTTTACTTGATGTATTAGATGACATGGATCGTGCTGAAAAGCAGATGCAGGAAAGTGATGAAGAACCAACATTAAAAGAAGGAATACTTCTCGTCTTTAATAAGTTCAGAAAAATATTGGAATCAAAAGGACTTAAATCCATTGAAACCCTTAACACAGATTTTGATGTGGAAAAGGACGAAGCCATTTCAGAAGTTGCCGTAGAGGACGAAAAAATGAAAGGGAAAGTAGTAGCTGAAGTTCAAAAAGGTTATTTTCTTAATGATAAACTGATTCGTTTTGCCAAAGTAGTAGTGGGCAAATGATCTTCCGGTTTTGATAAATAAATGGGACTGAACCGCATCTGCCAGCAGTTCTAATGTTTTTATGGCAGTTACAATAAAATAGTATGGCAAGTACAATGTCTTCAAAAAGAGATTTTTATGAAATTCTGGGCGTAAGCAAATCCAGTACAGCAGATGAAATAAAAAAGGCATACCGAAAAGTGGCCATGCAATTTCACCCTGATAGAAATCCTGGTAATAAAGAAGCGGAAGAAAAATTTAAAGAAGCCGCGTCGGCGTATGAAATTTTAAGCGACCCCGATAAACGCGCGCAATACGACAGGTTTGGACACAATGCATTTGGACCCGGCCGCAGCGGAGGTTTTTCCGGTGGCCCCGGCATGAATATGGATGACATCTTTAGCCAGTTCGGCGACATTTTCGGAGACGATATGTTTGGAAGTTTTTTTAGCGGAAACAGAAGCAGCGGGCGTTCAGGTAGAAGCAGAGGCGTGCGGGGAAGTAATTTGCGTGTAAAAATTAAAGTGAATTATGAGGAGATAGCCAAAGGAACCACAAAAACTATAAAAGTAAAAAAATACGTTTCCTGCAATACCTGCGGAGGCTCAGGGGCAAAAGACAAGAACAGTAGCCAGACATGCAGAACCTGTGGAGGAAATGGACAGGTACGCAGAGTTCAAAATACTTTTTTAGGGCAAATGCAAACGGTAACCACCTGCCCCGACTGCAATGGAGAAGGAACCACCATCACCAATAAATGCTCCGTATGCAGAGGCGAAGGAAGAGTTTACGGAGAAGAAAATGTAGTCCTTGAAATACCCGCGGGAGTTCAGGCAGGTATGCAATTGAGCATGAGTGGAAAAGGGAATATGGGCGAGCGTGGCGGTGGCCCCGGCGACCTGATTATTTTAATAGAAGAGGAAGCACACCCTCATCTGCAAAGAGAGGGATTGAATGTAGCTTATGATCTTTATATCTCATTCCCGGATGCCGTCTTTGGTACGCAAACTGAAGTGCCTACTATTGATGGAAGAGCCAAAATAAAAATTCCAACCGGTACACAAAGTGGAAAAATATTCCGTTTAAAAGGAAAAGGTTTTCCATCCATAAATTCTCATGAAAGAGGTGATCAGTTGATCCAGGTAAATATCTGGACTCCACAAAACATTTCTCCCGAAGAAAAATCCACCCTGGAATCCATGCAGGTAAGCGAAAACTTTAAACCGAAACCTGATAAAAATGATAAAGGCTTCTGGGAAAAAATAAGAGAGACTTTTAGCTAATAAAAAAATCAGGAATCAGGAACACTAATAATTTCTCCTAATTCCTAATTCTTTCCTAACTCTTTATTTTATCACTCCGCACCCAATCCGGGAACCTGCATTGCCTGCCGGTTGCGATGTATAATCATCTACTCCGCCATGTACAATTACCGATTTGTCCAAAATATTTGTGGTGCTGTCGCCACCTATTGACCAAAGATCTGTTTCAAGTTCCATAGATCCTTTTCCTTTTGCATCCAACTGCACATTGCCTATATCCCCTGAATGAAAATCTGCTGAGCCCCATTTACCATGATTTTTATGCGTGGGGTTCCAATGCCCGTGAGCCCCTTTACCCATATCTCCGCAATCGCCATGTTCGTGTAAATGAACCGCTACACTCTGGTTGGCTTTGGCCGGAACTGTGATATTCAAAACCATTTTTACTTTCCCGTCAACTGCATCAAATGTTGCTGTTCCGTCCACAGTGGTATCTGCGTAGGTGCCGGTGATAACTGCCTGCGCATGTAGTGGTTGGCTATCAGATTTTTGAGCGGAATCAGCAGTTTCGCTTTTGGTATCCGCTTCACTATTGTTGCACGAAATAATTCCCATAGAGGAAACAAAAAATGCTGCAATAGCCAGGTGTTTACATGTTTGTAAGAATTTCATTGTATTAAATTTTTAAAATGAAAAATGATTGCTACCAATTGCCCGAAAAGATCATGCCTGAAAATAATTTATCTTTTGACAATTCGCGGAAAGTTAAGAATTTTAAAATAACAAAAATGCTGCGGCATAAAAACAATGGGCCACCTACGTTTTAAGGTAGTGCATAATCATAGCCAATAACTATGAGGAAAAGGCGAGGTAATTTGCCTTAAATATTTTACGAAATACTTCCATGAAAGAGAATCTGCCCCGGATGTATGCAGAAGATGAAAAGTATATATCCCACCCAGATAAGCATAACAAAAGTTCCTTAGAAAAATATAGAAGAGTTTATATGCGGGTGCTATTAATTTTTTACCACTTTGTAAGATTCGTTGCCCCCCTCGGAACTGAAACGAATAGTATAAATCCCAGATGATACCTCACCCAAATGAATATGGCCATTATTGATTCCTTGCTCTGCCGAAAGTTCTTCCTTTAAAACAACTTTACCATACATATCTATCAACTGCACAATCATAACGCCCGTTTTATCTGCATTAAACCGGACCATTAAATGGCCCATTCTGCCAACAGGATTCGGAGACAAGGAAATAATAAGTCGTGGTTTTGTGGTTTTGTCCCTATAAATTTTAATAGGCGACAATTGTACTTTTCCGTCTTTGTCTATAATTGCCAAAGCATAATAGACATAACGGTTTTCTGAAAGTATTTCTTCATCAGAAAATGAATACTTATTTTCAGTACCAGAATTGCCTGCCGCAGGCACTTTGCCTATTTCTTTAAAATCAATTCCGTTAGTACTTTTTCGTATTGAAAAATAATCCACATTTATTTCTGTTTGAGTTATCCAGGATAACAATGGGCCGTTATTTCGGGTGCTTATGTTGAAATCCAATAAGGTTACCGGAAGCACGCCTGACACGGTAAAAGAAGCTACCATAAAAGGTTCGTGGAAATTACATTGGTATGAATAAATACCCGGCTGCGATACTGTATAATCGAAAGAAGGATGTCCATTATCCATTTCCGAATTCCACGAACCAGCGCCTGCCGGAATCGAGACGGAGGTTGTGGTATGAAATCCCTCAACCCAAACCCAATGTATTACATCGCCCACCATAACATTGAGTGTCGCCGGTGAAAATTGGTTGTTGCGCACACTTACATTCCACGTAGCGCCATTAGACAGAAGAGACGCAAAACATAATAAAAGGAGTAATGTCTTTTTCATACTTTATTTTTTACTGCATGATGAAATGAAACCATGATCCCGTGGCAAATTATTTTTGTGCCGGGCCATTACGTCTATAATTAAAGAAACGGGAGCAGGAAAAAAAAGGTTGTCTTATCCCTAAAAAATAAGGCTATCAAACAAAGAAACAGGGTAATAAAAAATGGGAGAACTAATTTATG
>JBDSOE010000005.1:0-20342 GCA_039915005.1 Ginsengibacter sp. | reverse complement strand
TTCCTTACCATGCTTATGCCAGTTGATATTTCCTTTTTCCGGCCCCTCAAAATAGCCGTCAAGAGTTATAAAATTGAAAACAGATAATTTACTCATAAGAAAGAATTTTATTTTTCCAATATATTTTTAAATATTGCCAAAAAAGGTTAATGTCCTTCTACATAATTTTTAAAATTATTCAGGATATTTTGCCAGCCCGTCTTTTGCATTTCAAGCGAGTTTTCATTTTCCGCTTCAAAACTTTCTTCAATTTCAGTTTCATTTCCATTCCCCGAAAAGGCTACCTGAACTTTTCTTCCATCATCCATTGCATAGGCTATGTACTCATTTTCCTTTACCTCATCATATACGCCACCAAAATCAAATCCGGCACTGCCATCTTTTGCCTCCATCCTTGAAAGAAATTTCCCGCCCACACGAAAATCATTTTCTGCGCGTGTGGTGTGCCAGTCGTCGGAAGCATTGTTCCATTTTACAATGTGCTCTGGCTTTGTCCAATATTTCCAAACTTTTGTAACCGGCGCTTCAACGGTAGTTTTTATCGTGATCATTGATTTACTTTCTGTTTGCATTTTATGAATTTTGAATAGTGATGGAATGATATTATTTACCCGCCTTTTCCAGGGTTTGCATATCCAGCTTCTTCATTTTCATGAGCGCCGCCATTACACGGCCGGTTTTTTCAGGATCGTTGCCTTTCATCAATTCACCTAAAACCACGGGAACAATCTGCCACGAAAGCCCGTATTTATCCCTGAGCCATCCACATTCTATTTCATGGCCACCCTCAGAAAGTCTCTCCCAGAAATAATCTATTTCCTGCTGCGTTTCACAGTTCACGACGAAAGAAATAGCAGGTGTAAATTTAAATTCGGGCCCGCCGTTTAGCGCCATAAATTCCTGTCCGTCTAGCTCAAAGGATGCAGTCATTACAGTTCCTATTGGCCTTCCGGAAGCCTTTGCTGACCCTTCGTCATAGTGGCTGACGGTTCCCATCGCTGAATTATCAAAAATGGAAACGTAAAATTTGGCGGCCTCTTCGGCATTGTCGTTGAACCACAGAAAAGGTGTAATTTTTTGTTTGGAAGCTTTAATTTTAGATGCCACTGTTGTGAAGTTTAATTGGTTACTATAATTATGATTTTAAAAACACAATTAATTTTAAAAATTTCTTTGGATTTACTCCGGATATTTCATGGCTTCATAACCGAGAAGCCGACGCAATAAACCAATCTGCCCGATGCAATAGGATTCACGGTCAATACAAAACACATTTGTATCAAAAAAAGTATAGTTAGCTCCGGGCATTTTATAAGGATCGGGGCCATTCAATTGTTCCTCACTCATATTGGCGAGGGCATCTTTTAAAAGTGGCGAAATTTTGTTCCAGTCTTCTTTATATTCCTCCAGCGGGGGATACGTAACATTATCCTGTATCCCTTTGTTATTCAAAAAAAGCATTTCTGAAGTTTGTTTAACGTCTATACCCGCCGCATTGGCCAGAAATTGTCTTTGATATACCAGGCTTCCAGCAATCAACGCGATGTGATTGGCTTTGGTGCCCAGGCGATTCTGTGCATCTTTAGCTGATATGCCATCCAGCGCATTAATAAACATTTTTGTATGGTAATCGTATATTTCAACGAATGTTTCCATAGTGGCTTTTTTTAATTTTGTTTTCATGGCTTATATTTTATTTTAAATGGATTAATAATTTATTGACGGTTCAAGCCTTTTCTCTCTATTTATTCTGTGATAATAAATGTATGAAATGACTAATAATCCAAACGCAATCACCGGTGAAAAAGAATTCATTACCAATCCCTCTATAGAAAGATACGCTATAATAGCTGAGATAAAACCAATGCCAAATGCCACATAAACCCATTCTTTTATACGCTTAGAAATAGGAACTTTTAGTAAAATGCCGCCTATTAAATGACCAATGTTTACTTCCCATCTAAACTATTCCGGTAGGCCAAGATGCCTCATCCCTTCTTTGGCCATTTCGCTATTCATAAGAAATGCGCCAGACAATTCAAACAAAGCGATAACCCCTGTTGATATCCAATAAATGATTGTATATTTTTTTACCAGACTAACCGGTAGGTTGGGTGGTTTATTGGCGTTTGTTGTTGTCATAATTTTTCTTAATCTTTATTGATGATTTTCGGTATAATTAATCATCCAGTTTACACCAAATTTATCGGTCAGATTACCATGCCAGTCTCCCCAAAATTCCTTTTTAAAAGGATGATCTGCTTTTCCTCCGGCAGACAGTGCTTCATAAAGACTGTGTCCTTCTTCTACACTGTCGGAATGGAGGGAAATATAAAAATTATTCCCTTGTTTAAAAGTTGAAGCATTACAATTATCGCTCGCCATCAGCACCTGGCCGCTACTTAGCGGTAGTGCAATGTGCATAATCTTTTCTTCCTGGCCTTTGGGAAAGGGAATCCCTTGTACATCTTTCATACGCATTACCATGGTAAATTCGCCACCAAATACTTTTTTGTAAAAGTTGAAGGCTTCTTCGGTGTTGCCGCCGAAGTTCAGGTAAGGATTTACTGCTTTCATTGTTTTTTGTTTTTAAGATTTAGGAAAATGATTGAAACGATTCCGTGGTATTTATTTCCCGGCTATTCATTTCTCTACCGTATTTATTATTGATAAAATATTTCCTGCCGGGTCCTTAAACCACGCTAAAGTCGGGCCTTTATCGCCACCGTGGCAAATACATTTTTCATCCGTTTTTATAGGGGCTTCATATTGTTCAAATAAGATTCCTTTTTTATTGAGTTCATCTACTGCATCCTCAATATTAGTTACCGGGAAATTGAGAATGGTATAAGTAGCAGGAATGTGATTCGCCTTGGGGTATATGACGATCCGGGTTCCGCCTTCAATGTGTAATTCTATCAATCCCATTGGATTGTCAGTTACTTTTAACCCAAGAACATCTGTATAAAATTTTTTAGCTTTTTGGATATCATTTACAGAAAATCCGCTGAAGGCCTTTGTGCGCGTAAACATAGAGTAGCTTTTTATTTGTTTTAAAATAGATTTTATGAACTGAAAAACGATTTATGTTTTGTTCCTCTTTTATCTCACAAACCTACTTTCCTCTTTTAAATAAAACGGGGTGTAAATACGGCAATCTAATGGGTTGATCGCGACAGAAATTTGTTTTAATTTTGAAACAGAAAAACATACACAATGAAAAACATAGCAATTCTCGTTCCCAAAGGAGCCATACTGGGTAGCCTGGAAGGTACCCGCCAATTATTTTCACAGGTGAATGAATTTTTCAAAGAGAAAGGCGATCCTCCGGTATTTAAAGTGCAACTGGTAGGGCTTTCAAGAGAAACCGATTTAACGGGTGGCTTGTTTACCGTACACACAGATGCAGTATTGGAAGAGGTAAGAAAAACGGATCTGATCGTTATTCCCGCCATTGACGGCGATATGCAACAGGCCCTGGAAGCCAACAAAGATTTTATTCCATGGATCACACAACAATATAAAAACGGTGCAGAAGTAGCAAGCCTTTGTCTGGGAGCTTTTCTACTGGCCTCCACGGGTTTATTAAAAGGAAGGAAATGTGCCACGCATTGGATGGCAGAAAACGCTTTCAGGAATATGTTTCCAGATGTGGAATTGGTAACCGAAAAGATTATAACCGATGATCACGGCATCTATTCAAGCGGCGGCGCTTTTTCTTACCTCAATCTTATTTTATACCTGATTGAAAAATACGTGGGCCGCGATATAGCGGTGCTTTCCGCGAAAATATTTGCCATAGAAATAGAGCGCAACAGCCAATTGTCATTTACTATTTTCCAGGGACAAAAAGAGCATAATGATGAACCGATAAAAAAAGCACAGGAATTTATTGAAGATAATTTTCGTGATAAAATAATGGTGGATGATCTGGCAGCTATGCTGGCCCTGGGCCGGAGAAACCTGGAACGCCGGTTTAAAAAAGCCACTTCCAATACAGTGGTTCAGTATATACAAAGAGTAAAAATAGAAGCCGCAAAAAAAAGCTTTGAAAGCGATCGAAAGAACATCAACGAAGTGATGTACGAGGTGGGCTATTCCGACACCAAAGCCTTCAGAACAGTATTTAGGAAAGTTACCGGCATGTCGCCCATTGGGTATAGGAATAAATACAATAAAGAGGCGGCACTTATTTAAGGACAGGGAGCTGCTTCTCTAAATTTATAGCAAAGTTTGGTGTGATTTTAAACACAATCAAATAAAAATCCGGTAAAATTTTAATCTTCCGGTATTTACCTTCCTCTTACTTCTGTGGGGCATTCATAATGTCTCCTGATCCCATTATTTAACCCCATAAAATCTATTTACAGAATCCTTAAATTATTATAAATCTATATCAAAACTTAGCATCCCTTTTTTGCCTAAATTTGCAATTCCAAATAAAAAAAATGAAAACTTCCAGCATAATTATTTTAGTAGCTATTGCCGCAGCCATTGGAGCATTATTAATGTATTCGGTAGATTTTTCAACTTATGATACAGTAGGCTCTGCAAAAGAGAAACAGGGAAAATATGTTCACATGATTGCTAAACTGGACAAATCGAAACCGATCCAGTACGATGCCATAAAAGATCCCAATTATCTTTCTTTTTATGCTGTGGACAGCCTGGGCAGCAGCACACAGGTTATTTACCGCAATACCAAACCTGCGGAGCTGGAACAAAGTGAGCGCGTGGTATTGAAGGGAAAAATGGAAGGGGACGTGTTTGAATGCGACAATATACTCCTTAAATGTCCTTCCAAATATAAAGACGATAAAAAACAATTAGAAAAATCGGTTACTCAATATTAAGACTGCAACATGACCTTTGAGAATGAACATTTGCTGCCGGGGCAGGTAGGCCATTTTTTTGTATTACTAGCTTTTGTGGCTTCCATTATATCTGCTATTTCCTATTTTAAAGCCTCTAAAATTTCACTGGAAAATGAAAAACGTTCCTGGCTGCTTTTTGCACGGGGCGCATTTTTTATCCAGTTTTTTTCTCTATTGGCGGTATTCGCGTGCATATATTATGTGTGTTCCAATCATTACTTTGAATACCTGTATGCCTATAAGCACGCTTCCCTGGAACTGGAACCAAAGTACCTGCTGGCCTGCATCTGGGAAGGACAGGAAGGAAGTTTTATGCTGTGGTCGCTATGGCATTGTGTACTGGGAAGTGTGGTAATTCTTACTGCAAAAAAAAGAGAGGCTCCCGTAATGGGCATTGTAAATACGGCGCAGTTTTTTTTAATGCTGATGATAATAGGCATTTATGTTTTTGGTACCCGCATCGGCAGCAATCCGTTTACGCTTACACGAAATGAATTAGTCGGTCCAATCTTCAGCCAGCCGGATTACCTGACTTATATAAAAGACGGTATCGGATTGAATGTATTGCTGAGAAATTACTGGATGGTCATTCATCCGCCGGTGTTGTTCCTTGGGTTTGCAAGCACTATTATTCCTGTTGGATTTGCTTTTTCTTCCTTATCTACAAAAGACTGGGGAGGATGGATAAAACCGGTTCTTCCGTGGGCACTATTCAGTGGTTGTGTGCTGGGCGTAGGAATTATGATGGGTGGGAAATGGGCTTATGAATCCTTATCATTTGGTGGCTATTGGGCCTGGGATCCAGTAGAAAATGCTTCTTTGGTTCCGTGGATCATTATGGTGGCCGGCTTGCATTGCATGGCCATTTATAATTCTACAGGAAATGCATTAAGAGCTTCTTACTTATTTACCATTCTTTCTTATCTCTTCGTTCTGTATTCCACTTTTTTAACGCGAACCGGCATCCTGGGCGATACTTCTGTACATTCATTTACAGAGGCCGGAATGGCCATGAATGTACTCATTGGTATTTATGTACTTGGCATCACCATTCCCATCTTCTACTTATTTTTTAAAAATTTCAAGCACATTCCTTCTATTCAGAAAGAAGAAAATATTTCATCCAGGGAATTCTGGATGTTCATTGGCTCATTGATACTTTTCCTTTCTGCTTTATTTATTATAGCCGTTACTTCATTACCGGTTTATAATAAAATCTTCGGTACCAACCTGGCTGATCCACAGGACAGGGAATTTACCTACAACAAAGTGCTGGTGCTGGTTGCCGTAATCATTGGCCTGCTTACCGGCGTGGGACAATATTTTAAATATAAACAAACCGACAAAAAATATATCGTCAATAAATTAGTGTGGCCCTTGAGTATAGCGGTACTTATTTCAATATTGCTTGCTATATTTTACCCAATAGAATTTCATAAAAAAGGGCCTGGTTTTTTAGGGGCGATTTACCTGGCTTTGTTTGCTACTATATTTTCAATTCTGGCGAATGCCGCTTACCTGAAAACAGTTTTAAAAGGGAATTTAAAAGCCGGCGGCGGGGCCATTGCTCATTTGGGCTTTGCATTGATGATTGCCGGAATGCTTATCTCATCAGGAAATAAAGAGGTAATAAGCGATAATCGTAAAACAGGATTATTTATTCCTTTTGACAAAGACCCCACAGGAAGAGGTACCGAAAACCCAATGGAAAATCTTACGCTGCTGAAAGGAGTTCCTACACAAATGGGAAAATATACTGTTACTTACATGAGCGATTCTGCTGCGCCCAATGAAAAGACCCGGACGTACTACAACCTTCATTTTGAAAAGACAGACAGCGCAACAGGGAAGGTACAGGAGAACTTTGTATTATCTCCAGACTCCTATCGCATGAAGGATAATAACCTTAGCTCCAATCCTGATACGAGGCATTATTTTTCTCACGACGTATTCACCTACATTTCCACTATTTCTGTGCATAATGAAGAAAAAGATACCACTTCATTTAAGATACATGAAATGGCCATTGGCGACTCTGTATTTTACAATAAAGGATATTTCGTTTTAAATAATATTGAAAAGAATCCGGTGAATGAAAGATTCCATTTCTCTCCAACAGATACAGCCCTGGTTGCAGATATTACGGCTTATAGTCAGAACGGCACCAGCCATAAAGCCTACCCTGCGCTTACCATAAGCAACCAGCAAATTAATTTTATTGACGACACCGTTATTACTCAAAATATTTACCTGAATTTATCCGGAGTTACTTCTGATCAGAAATTTAAGATCGGGTTAAAAGAGAGTAATAAGCTAACGGATTTCATTACTTTAAAAGCCTACATTTTCCCCTACATCAACCTGGTATGGGCAGGCTTAATCATTATGGCTTGTGGCTTTGTGGTGTCCCTGGTAAGAAGGGCAAAAGCAGCAAAGTGGCTGGCCGCGGCATCCATAGGCTTTGTATTAATAGCGTTGATCTACATGTTTTTGTTGGCCAATGCGTAAAGACAGCTTCATAGATTGATAAGTGGTGACGGATGAGTTGATACGTTGAAAAATTAAAATAGATGAATCACTAATTGTTTTATTATAATCAATTGGCTCAATAAATACTTCACAATAATCAATATAAGTTTTAAATTTACAGGTGCCATGCGTACCATTTTTAAAATATCAGGTTTTGTTTTTCCTTCTCTGCTAATTCTTTTCATTGGTATGGGGCATACAGCAAAAGCACAGTCCCGTTATGGAATTAATGATACCATTATAACCGGGGCTGTCGTTTATGAAGGAGATACCATTGAAGCAAAGATTCTGGCAGGTGTGTATGTCTGGACTAAAAGAACCCCGTCAGAATGGACACGCTTAAGAAATGCCATTTATGTTACCTATCCTTATGCAAAACGGGCAGGCTATGTATTTAATGATATTGAGAAGCACATTGCCAACAATCCCGATAAAAAATTCATATCGAAATATATCAACGGTCGAGAAAAGGAATTGAAAAAAGAATTTACAGATCCCCTCACCAACCTATCAGTATATCAGGGCAAAGTTTTGATGAAATTAATAAACCGTGAAACCGGCGGAACCAATTGCTATGATATTTTAAAAGAATTAAAAGGCGGATTCACTGCGCGCTTCTGGCAAACTGTGGCTTTCTTTTTTGGCAGCGATTTGAAACAACCTTATGATGCGTACGGCAAAGAGGCAGAGATGGAAATAATAGTAAAGGAAGTACAGCGCATGTATGGCTATTCCAGTTAGAAATATTTTATATCACCTACCTAATTTCTTTTTAAATTAAACGTTAAAAACAAAAGATATTTTGCGAGATGGAGAATAATAGCAGTATTTTATTAATAAAATAGTGCATTTAGCTTACCTTTGAACGGTTATTTTTATTGATAGAATTTGGTTATTGATTTACAGTCTCACATGAAATTAGATTTGCTGGCCTTTGGGGTACATCCCGATGATATAGAATTAAGTTGCTCCGGCACTTTATTAGTTGAAAAAAAGAATGGAAAAAAAGTGGGTATTATAGACCTTACACAAGGCGAGTTGGGTACCCGTGGTAGTGCAGAGACAAGAAAAGAAGAGGCCGGAAAC
The DNA here is from genome assembly GCA_039915005.1 of Ginsengibacter sp. GTDB lineage: Bacteria > Bacteroidota > Bacteroidia > Chitinophagales > Chitinophagaceae > Ginsengibacter. The sequence continues at coordinate 11,853 of JBDSOE010000005.1, read as the reverse complement.
TCAGCAAAGGTTTTAGGTATGGATGTAAGAGAAAACCTCGAAATGGCAGATGGCTTTTTTAAAAATGATGAAGAAAATCAAAGAAAAATAATATCAGTTCTTAGAAAATATCGCCCCGAAATTATTTTATGTAATGCCCCAGACGACCGCCATCCTGATCATGGAAGAGCAGCGAGATTGGTAGCAGATGCTGCTTTTTTATCAGGATTAATTAAGATAGAAACTAAAGACGGAGATCAGGTTCAGAAAGCATGGAAACCGAAGTATGTTTTTAATTATATCCAGGATAAATATTTTGAACCTGCGTTTGTAATTGACATCTCTTCAGTAATGGAAAAGAAACTGGAAGCCATTCGCGCTTTTAAAACCCAGTTTTACAATCCTGCTGACACGAATGCGGAACCTCAAACGTATATTTCATCTCCTGAATTTTTCAACAGCGTTATCAACCGGTCTGCAATGTTTGGAAAAATGATCGGCGTAAAATATGCAGAAGGCTATCTTTCAAAAAAGATGATCGGCACAAAAAGTTTTGATGCCCTTATTCAAAATATTACATAATTATTTGACTTTCCAAAAGTTCTAAATAAAATAAATAATAAATTCAATATCCAACAATGACTACTCCAAAATTTATTCAGGATAAAGACGATTTTCACGTAGAATTAAAAAAACGTGTCAGCCAGTATTTTATCGAAAAACATCGTCCCATGACGGGAAATTTTTCACTACTTTTTAAAGCAATCCTATTTTGTTTAGGTTACGTTTTAGTATATGTGCATCTTGTTTTTTTTACACCAATAGTATGGATTGCCATCCCTGAATGTATTCTCTTTGGTTTTCTTACAGCGGCCATAGGTTTCAATGTAATGCACGACGGTGCCCACGGCGCTTTCAGCAAGCATAAAATACTGAATAAAATGGCAGGTTTTTCCCTGAACTTCTTAGGAGCCAGCGCTATTATGTGGAACATGAAACACAATATTATTCACCACACCTATACCAACATTGATGGCGTGGACGATGATATAGAAGCCCGCCCGTGGATGAGGTTTGCCACCACACAAAAGAAATTGAAAATGCACAAATTCCAGCATTATTATTTCTGGTTTCTTTATACTTTGTTGCATTTACTATGGATATTCATGACCGATTATCAAAAATATTTTAAGGGGAAAATTGGTACAGTTGCTCTCAGAAAAATGACCATCCAGGAACATATTTCCTTCTGGGCGGCAAAACTGATCTATGCCTTTATGTTTGTTGCATTGCCCATAATGTTATTAGGTTTTACCACCTGGCTTGTTGGCTTTTTACTCATCACGATGATAACAGGGTTAACGATAAGTATTGTATTTCAACTAGCGCACACCGTGGAGCATACTGAGTTTCCAATGCCAGATGAAATGACCGGGAAAATTGAAAACGAATGGGCCATACACCAAATACATACCACCGCTAATTTCGCTACCAGTAACAAAGTAATTTCATGGCTGGTGGGTGGATTAAATTTCCAAATAGAGCATCATTTATTCCCAAGGATTTCACATGTTCATTATCCTGCCATTAGCAAAATAATCAAACGTACCTGTGCAGAATACGGTATCAATTACATTGAATACCCAAGAATGACAAGTGCCATTCATTCTCACATTATGTATCTAAAAAGATTAGGGCAGGCATCCTAAAAAAGAGGTTTAGGAAAGTATAATCATCCTTTATATTAAAAAACCTTTCCTTCTGAAATTTCGTTATTACCTTTAAGGCATGAATATTAATTTTCAGGATTTAATTCCCCAGGATTTCGATGAGAATTCGCGGGTGTGGATTTACCAAAGCCACAGGTCCTTTACCGTGAATGAAGCCGTGCATATTGAAGAATTACTAGAAAATTTCAGCAAAGAATGGAACAGCCATGGCGATTCTGTAAAAGGATATGCCAACCTTTTTTTTGGGCAATTCATTATAATAATGGCTGATGAAACCTATACTAAACTCGGTGGATGCAGTACCGACTCTTCCCTAAGACTGATTAAAAGTATTGAACAGGATTTTCAGGTACAGCTACTTGACAGGCAATTACTTGCTTTTATTGTGAAAGAAAGAATCCAGTTGATACCAATGGAAAAGATAAATGACGCTCTTGAAAACAAAATTATTTCTCCGGATACCCTCTATTTCAATAATACTATTCTTACCAAAAAAGAATTGTTCTATCATTGGATAATCCCCATAAAAGAAAGTTGGCTTTCAGGCAGAATTCCAGCCCTTAACATAACTTAATCATACTGATTTTTATTGTGCAAGAGATTGTAAAAGACAATAAACTCTCTTTTTGCTATTAACTCATATTATTAACCTTCTGCCATACTGACGGTGTTTTTAATTTGTTATCTTTGCCCACCGATTAAAAAAACAGAAAAATGCTGGAGATAACTTTGGACAAAACACATGATGAAACAAGACAGGGAGAAGCTTTTGCGCCAATACGGCTTGTAAATAATTCATTTACCAAAAAATTTTATATAGAAAGCTACGGCTGCGCCATGAACTTTGCTGATAGCGAGGTGGTAGCTTCCATTTTGAAAGATGAAGGCTTTGGTATTACCCCCCATTTCCAGGAAGCAGATATGATCTTTATAAACACCTGCTCCATACGTGAAAAAGCGGAGGCTACTGTACGAAAAAGATTAACCGAATTCAGAAAAATAAAAAAATACAATCCCGGTTTGCTGGTAGGAGTTTTGGGTTGCATGGCGGAAAGATTAAAATCGAAATTTTTAGAAGAGGAAAAGCTGGTTGATATCGTGGTCGGCCCCGATGCCTACCGCTCTTTACCCGCGTTGATTGAAGAAGCGGAAAGCGGGCAAAAAGGCGTGAACGTATTATTAAGCCTCGAAGAAACTTATGGCGATATATCACCGATAAGATTAAACAGTAACGGCGTAACCGCTTTTGTAAGCATTATGCGTGGGTGTAATAATATGTGTTCGTTTTGCGTGGTACCGTTTACCCGCGGCCGCGAACGTAGCCGCGATGCAAGGTCTGTACTAAAAGAATGTACCGATCTGTACAACGAAGGATACAGGGAAGTAACTTTATTAGGCCAGAATGTGGACAGTTACCAATGGAATGATTCTGAGGAAAACAAAGTGGTTTCTTTTGCAAACCTACTGGAGAAAGTGGCACAGATTTCCCCCTTGCTTCGCGTGAGGTTTTCTACTTCTCATCCAAAAGACATTACCGATGAAGTGCTGTTTACCATGAAAAAATATGAAAATATCTGCAAGTATATTCATCTTCCCGTGCAAAGCGGCAGCACCAGAATTTTACAAATGATGAACCGTACTTACACCCGCGAATGGTATATTTCAAAAGTGGATAGAATAAGAGAAGTGCTTCCGGGCTGCGGGCTTTCTACTGATTCCATCACCGGATTTTGTACAGAAACAGAAGAAGACCATCAACAGACTTTAAGTCTTTTTGAATATTGCGAATACGACCTGGCCTATATGTATTTTTATTCTGAAAGACCCGGAACATTGGCTGAACGAAGGTTTAAAGATGATGTACCGGAAGAAGTAAAGAAAAGAAGATTGCAGGAAGTAGTAGCTCTGCACCGCATACATTCTTTAAAAAGCATGGAGAGAGAGATAGGAAGGACGCATAAAGTATTAATAGAAGGCAACTCTAAAAAGAGTGAGGCGGATTGGGCAGGAAGAAGTGATAATAATAAAATGGTGGTATTTCCAAAAACAGGAAATCTTAAAAAAGGAGAATACGTAGAAGTAGTGATTGAAAGCTGCACAGCAGGAACCTTGATTGGAAAAACGAAATGAGATGACCAGCATCATAGAAAATAATATTCTACTGATAATTGCCTTGTGCAAAAAACATAAATTGAAAGCACTTTATCATTTCAGTAATAAATATTTTAAGGAAAAAGTGATATAGATTTTTTACACGAATTTGGTTTTGAGAATTATCAGGATTGGGATAAAGAAGATTTTGACATAGTTACTAATTTTTAAAAGTTAAAGGAAATATTAAAAGAATTACTGGGAAGAGAAGTTGATTTGATCCCCAATAAATTAAGGAATCTTACTTTATTAACTCAGTTGAAAAATAAAAAAACTTATTTATGCCAGACCATAATTTACAAAAATATATTTTTGATGTAATGGAAGCCATAAATAATTTAGAATCATTCCCTTTTTATCTTAAAAGAAGAAATAGCTAAAATTTTAGAAAAGTAAAAGATTTGAAAATTTAATTTAATGGACCAACAAGCAATAAAAAACAGGTTTGGAATTATTGGCAGTTCGCCTGCATTGGTGTACGCGCTTGACGTAGCCATCCAGGTGGCCAATACCGATTTAAGCGTTCTGATAAACGGCGAAAGCGGTGTGGGAAAAGAAGTTTTCTCGCACATTATTCATTCCCTGTCAGCACGCAAACACAATCCGTTTATTGCGGTTAACTGTGGTGCCATTCCTGAAGGTACTATTGACTCAGAATTATTCGGCCATGAAAAGGGATCCTTTACCGGCGCGGTTGACAGCCGTAAAGGATATTTTGAAACCGTAAACGGGGGCACCATTTTTTTAGATGAAATTGGTGAAATGCCCTTAGGCACCCAGGCGCGATTACTGCGTGTGCTGGAAGCGGGCGAATACATACGCGTAGGTTCTTCAAAAGTGCAAAAAACAGACGTGAGGGTAATAGCCGCCACCAATAAAGATTTGCTGGAATACACCCATTCGGGAAGATTTCGTGAAGATTTGTATTATCGCTTAAACACAGTGCCCATACGGGTTCCGCCTTTACGCGATCGCAAAGAAGATACGCTCCTCTTATTTAGAAAATTTGCTGTTGATTTTGCGGAACGTTATAAATCACCCCCGGTGCAATTGGATGATGAGGCAAAAAATGTATTGACCAATTACCCATGGCCCGGAAATGTAAGACAGTTAAAAAACATGGCTGAGCAATTGTCTGTTCTTTCAAAAGATAAAATAGTAACAGCTACTGAATTGCAAAAATTTTTACCAGACACCAATGTAAATATGCTGCCCGTTCTTGCCTCAGGTAACCGTTCGGCAAATGGCCAGAAGGAGTTTGCCAACGAAAGAGAAATTCTCTATAAATTATTTTTCGATGTAAAAAAAGATGTTACTGAACTAAAAAGGATGTTTTTTGAAGCCATGCAAAATCCTACGGCAATCAATCCTAATCCCCGTTTTCAAAACGAGCCCTTATTAAATGATTTTCATGATGATCGTAACTCTCCGGCCATGGTACCGGGCCAGCCGGTAGTGATAAACAACAACAATAAAATTGATGAGCACCAGGAAGTGGAAGAATCGCTAAGCATCATGGATGCGGAAAAAGAACTGATCATTAAGGCCCTGAAAAAACACCGGGGTAAAAGAAGAGATGCTTCAAGCGACCTTGGCATCAGCGAGCGCACGCTTTATAGAAAGCTGAAAGAGTATGATATTAATGAATGAAAATAAGAAAAATGTGGAATGTACGGGGTTCGATGTACGATGCTAAAAAAAATTAAAATGAAGTTTAAAAAACAAATAAAATTATCTGCATTACTTGGTTTTTTAATGGTAACATTAAGCTTTGCCACATGCCGGTATTCCACAAAAGACACCGCCCCTATTCCACCGGAAATAAAAACTTTCAGGGTAAATTATTTTCAAAATAAAGCGCGTTACGTAAATCCGCAACTTACACCACAACTAACTGAAGCACTTAAACAAAAGATAATAGGCCAGACAAGATTACGGCAGGTAAATGATGATGACGCTCATTATGACATTAGCGGATATTTATCAGACTATAGCGTAACTACCAGTGGCGTTGCTAATCAAACCGCCGGAACCAACCGGCTCAATGTTACCTTTCATCTTATCTTTAAAAATACCGTGGACCCAGACCCAAAGAAAAGTTTCGAAGCCGACTTAACCAGCAATTACGATTTCAGTGCTAACTTGAGCCTGCAACAAGCCGAAAGTCAGATAGGCGATAAAATAGTTAAAAATGTAAACGAAGCTATTTTTAATAGAATATTTTCTAACTGGTAAATTATTTTAATGAACACAGGAACTCATTACGCGAATTCTTTTTCCGCAAATTTTTCGGATAACATTTCCTTGCTTCAAAAAAGCGTAGGGGATCATCCCGAAAGCGCTTTCGCCAGGTTTATGCTGTTAAACTATTATAATAAAAACAATGACCTGCAATTTGAAAGCCTGGCCAAACAAACGGCTTTATATTTTAATAACCCATACTGGCTCCGGTTTCAATTAAGTCAAACAGAATCAACAAAAGAAGATTATTCCTTTGAACAACAACCTATCGGGTCTTTAGAAGAAACCATTGCTGATGAAAGTGAAGAAAGTAAAATGGAAATGGGAACTATGAATGAAACGTTATCTGAAAATAATGAAGTATTTCAAAATTCTGAAGACACCATTGAAGTAAAAGAAGAAGAAGAAAATGCAGAAGAAATAAATCAATTAGAATTAAAAGAAAACTATGATTCGCCTGATGTAGAAACGGAAAGTCAGGTGGATAGTGTGAAAGCTGAAACCGAAACTGAGACTGATGAAAAAGAAACAGAAAATGCAATTCCATCAGAAATAAAAGAAACAAATGAGGCACATGAGGTGGAAACAGAAAGCCTCGATGATATTGCAAATATTGAAACCGGGCACGACATTAATGAAGAGAAGAAAGTAGAAGAAGAAAATGAAACCTCAAACCTAATATCTGGCATCTCGGCCCCGGCAACTTCAATGGAATTACCTGCTTTTGAACCTCTGCATACTGTGGATTACTTTGCCTCGCAGGGAATTAAAATAAAGGAAGAAGCCCTGATGAATGATAAATTATGCAAACAAATGAAAAGTTTTACTGATTGGTTGAAAAGTATGAAAAAACTTCATCCGGGAAAACTTCCTGAACAAAATGAAGTGATTGAAAAAATTATTCAAACAGCAGCCGAAGAATCAAACGCTGATGCACACGTGCTTACAGAAGCTATGGCAGAAGTGCTTCTAAAGCAAAATAAAAAAGAAAAGGCCGTTGCCATGTATCAAAAATTAAGTTTGATGAATCCCTACAAAAGCGCTTACTTTGCAGCCAAAATTGAAAGTATAAAAAACCAATAGTATGTTATTTCTTTTCGGAACAATTATCATTCTTTCCTCTATTATTTTAGGTGTTATCATTCTTATACAAAACCCAAAGGGTGGCGGGCTTACCTCTTCATTTGGCGGCTTTGGCAATCAGTTGATGGGCGTAAGACAAACTACAGATATTCTTGAAAAAGGAACCTGGGTATTCGCCGGCATCATCGGTGTTTTGTGTATTGCTTCCACTTTGTTTATTCCAAGCACAGGTGGTGTCAATTCAAGAGACAAGCTGATTAATGAAGCCCCCGTGGGAACTCCGTTAGCGCCAAAAAACAATACGGTTCCCTTACCTTCCAATCCTCAACCACAGACACCTGCACAGCAGCCATAGGCAATCAAAATAGATTACACCCTGTCTCAAAAAAGACAGGGTTTTTTATTATAAGGAATATTGGCAAAAAATGATACATTCACACAGCAACATTAAAATATAATTATCAGAATGAGGAAAGCCATTATGTTTGTTTTCATAGCAATCACCATAATCCTTGCGTTTTGTTTGTGGCAGGTATTTGGCCCTACCCTGCCAAATACCGGTAAACAATTTTTATACATAAAAACCAACAGCAGTTATCAGCAGGTTAAAGACAGCCTGCAAAAAAATGATATTATTACAGGCTTTTTCTGGTTTGATAAAGTAGCCGGTTATGCAGAATATCCGAAAAATATAAAACCTGGAAAATACAAAATTACGGGGGGGATGAGTATCTATCGCCTTGTGAAAATGCTTCGATCCGGCAGGCAGGTACCCATCAATTTGGTGATTACCAAATTAAGAACGAAAGAAGACCTTGCAAAAAAAATAGCTAATAACTTTGAGACGGACTCTTTAACCGCCATAAATTTCCTGAGCAACAATGACTCTCTTGCAGCATTCGATGTAGATTCCAATACGGTAATGACCGATGTAATTCCCAATACTTATACCTACCTATGGACTACCCCCATGCAAAATATTTTTAAGAAACTAAATAAAGAAGAAAAAAGATTTTGGAACGCGGAAAGATTACAAAAAGCACAACGGCTGCAACTTACGTCCAAAGAAATTTACACACTCGCATCCATCGTTGAAGAAGAAACGAACAAGCAATCCGATAAGGGCAAAATAGCAAGTGTATATAGAAACCGGATAAAAAAGGGAATGAGACTGGCAGCCGACCCTACCGTGAAATTTGCCATAAAAGATTTTGATTTGAAAAGAATTTATCACAAACACCTGGCATTTGTGTCACCTTATAATACTTACCTCAATTCGGGATTGCCTCCCGGCCCCATTTGCACGCCTTCTGTAAAAACGATTGATGCCGTATTGGATGCGCCTGATACCGATTATTTATTTTTTGTGGCGCGTGCCGATTTTTCAGGGTATTCTGATTTTGCAACTACCTATCAGCAACATTTGTTGTATGCAAAGGCATATCAGCAAGCATTAGACAGTTTAATAAAAGCCAGAGGGAAATAATAATAAAAGTTTTTTTATAAAAAATAATATTGGCAAAACCAGCTCTCATATTTGCAAACATTCATCCTTTTAATTTTTTAAGAAAAAAAAGTAAGGAATGGATTCCGCCCGGTTTCCAGGGAATCTCTGTCTATGAAGCACTAAAGTATATTTTTAAAAAATTTGATGGTCCTCATCTTACAGAAAGAGCGGCTGCTATCTCTTATAATTTTATCATGTCGGTGCCGCCTACTTGCTTATTTCTTTTTACACTGGTACCCAATCTTCCTTTTGTTTCAAAACGAATGTTGAAAATTCAATTGCACTCACTCATTCGCGATATCATTCCCTCAAGTACGTATAATGCGGGGCTCATAGATTTTGTGGACAGTTTTATAAATGGCTCCAAGATCGGCCTGATCTCTTTTACTTTTATAATATCACTTTTTTTCGCCTCCAATGCTGTTATGGGGCTTATGCGCTCTTTTAATAAAGATTATGTAGGATTTGAAAAAATAAAAGGCCTCAAAAAAAGATGGGAAGCCATAAAGCTAACCCTCATGCTTTTTGGTTTGCTCTTAACCTATCTTATTCTTTTGCTTCTTCAATCAAATATTTTAAAATGGCTGGGGATTCAAAACGTGCAACTCAGGAATTTAATAATGTACGGTAAATGGATATTCATAATTGGGCTGATATTTTCTTCGTTCGCATTCATTTACCGGTACGCGCCCTCTACCACCAAGAGATGGAAGCTCGTGTCGCCGGGAGCAGTGATAGCAACGTTTTTAAGCATATTGGTTACCATAGGCTTTACTTCTTTTGTAAATAATTTCGGTCATTACAACCTTCTCTATGGTTCTTTGGGAACCGTGATGGTAGTTATGATAATGATATTTCTAAACTCTCTCGTAGTGCTTATCGGGTTTGAAGTTAATCTTAGTATTCATACCTTAAAATCAATGAAGGAAAAAAATAGTGAGGAATTAAACTAGAAAGTAAGAATAAAAATAGTCGTAAACCCCATTCCGTTTTGATCCCTTGGCGCTATATAGCTTTAAGTAAATGAGGCCTTTCTCTAAAAGTTTTCCAAACAAATTCTCCGAACAAAGTATTGGCCCAGGCAAACCATTTCCGCGTATATTTTGCAGCATCATCCTTTTCAAACGACTCATGCATAAAGCCGGTGCCCGCATGTGTTTTTTGTAAAATATTCAGGCAATATTTTATTTCCGTTTCATTTTTTGAAGTAAGCCCACGCATAATAATACCAATGGGCCATATCCTGTCAAGGCCGGTGTGCGGGCTTCCAATACCCTCGCCCGATTTCCCTTTAAAGAAAAAAGGATTGTTCTCTGAAAGAATAAATTTTCTTGTATTTTGATATACCGCATCATTGACATTCACACAGTTCAGATAGGGTAAGGCCAGCAAAGATGGCACATTCGCGTCGTCCATCAAATGATAACTACCAAACCCGTTGACCTCATAAGCATATATATTTCCTGCTCTTTCATGACGGATCATTGCATTTTTCAGTAATGCTTTCCTTACCACCTGCGCCAATGCCGTTGCTTCATTGGCAACAGATTTTCCGCCCTTAAGCATCACCGTTAGTTTTGCCATTTGATCTAATGATACTACCGCAAAAAAATTGGAAGGAATTAAATAAGGGAAAATAGTAGCATCATCACTGGGGCGAAATATGGAACAAATAAGTCCGTTTGGGCGTGCCGGATATCCGTAACCGCTCAATGGAACACCATCGGTAGCCCATGAAGTTTTTCTTTGAAAAGTATATGGGCCGGGATTATGAAATCGTTGCTGTTCCTTAAAAGTCTTAACCACTAAATCCATGGCTTTCAGCCAATCAGTATCAAATGGAGAAAGGTCACCGGTCTCTTTCCAATATTCATAAGCCAGCCGCACCGGATAACACAAGCTGTCAATCTCCCACTTACGCTCGTGTATGCCGGCTTTCATTTCAGTAATATCAGTTTCCTTCCACTCACTTATTTTGTCTTCATCTTTGTAAAACGCATTGGCATAAGGATCTCTTAAAATACATTGTACCTGTCGGTTAATAACTCCCTTCATTAAATTTTGCAGGTTCTTATCTTCTTTACATAAGGGAAGATAAGGCGCTACCTGGGCGGTACTATCCCTAAGCCACATGGCATCTATATCTCCGGTGATAACGTAAGTATCCGGGCGGCCGTTGATCATTTCAAAATCCACCGTTGTATCCAGAGTATTAGGGAAGCAATTTTCAAACAACCATGCCATCTCTTTATTGCCAATGCTTTTCTTTACTTCAGAAATAATTCTCTCAACGGCAGGGCTGCTGAATTTTCTAAATTGGGGAGCCGTTCTCACCACCGGAAAATCGTTCCTCTTGCCACCCAATGAAAAATCAGGAAGACTCATGGCGGCGCCGGACAAAGCGGTTAGCTGTATAAATTTTCTTCTTTGCATTTTTTATTTTAATTAAAACTTTACTAAATTTTTATTCTGACTCTTTACTCATTTTATCTTAATGAGAATTTCACATCCCATTACTCCTCTCCTGCTTCTCCATTGTTAAATATAATAAGAGAAGACAAATTTTCTTTTTGAACGGCCCATTTCATTAATTGGTTACCACTTATTCTGATGATGACTTCGTATCTGTAAATTTATTCTAAAGTTAGCTTACTGTTTAGTATTTTATACTAATCATTGTACATTTGCATCCTAAAAAATAAACGAATAAATATGTCTTCAATTACAAAAAATGCCATTGATTTCAGCCTGAAAAATAAGGTGAAAGATATGAGCCTGGCAGCATGGGGCCGCAAAGAAATAAAACTGGCCGAAGCAGAAATGCCGGGACTTATGTCATTAAGAGAAGAGTTCGGGAAAGAAAAACCTTTGAAAGGTGCGCGCATTGCGGGTTGTCTTCACATGACCATTCAAACCGCCGTGCTTATAGAAACTTTAATTGAATTAGGTGCGGAAGTAAAATGGAGTTCGTGCAATATTTTTTCTACGCAGGACCAGGCTGCTGCTGCCATAGCCGAAGCCGGAATCAGTGTTTTCGCTTGGAAAGGAGAAACTCAGGAAGAGAGTGATTGGTGCATTGAACAAACTTTATTTTTCGGAAGCGAAGATCGTCCGTTAAATATGATTTTGGATGATGGTGGCGATTTAACCAATATGGTTTTT
>JBDSOE010000276.1:0-4021 GCA_039915005.1 Ginsengibacter sp. | reverse complement strand
TTCTTTAATGAAGATGAATATTGATTAGTTCGTTAACTTGTTGAATGGTTATATTGTGATATTGTTGAAGAGGTTAGAGGGTTGAAAGAATTTAAGAAAAAGCTGATACAAAGATTTTTTTACTATAAAATAAAAAAAATACTGCCCGGAAATGAGCAGTATTTTTTTATGGTGTTAATAAACTAATTTTTAAATTTTACTGGTAAAAAACAATAAACAGATTGCAGCTCAGCCGTTCAACAATATAACCACACAACGCAACCTCATAACAGTATAATCCAATTACAACCATCATTTCTCCATCTGCTCTATTACGCTATGCGTAACACCTGTTGATGAAAAACCGCCATCATGAAAAAGATTTTGCATCGTAACGTATTTTGTAAAATCACTAAAAAGGGTAACAATATAATTAGCACAATCCTCTCCGGTAGCATTTCCTAAAGGACTCATTTTTTCCGCGTAACTTATAAATCCTTCAAACCCTTTTACGCCGCTTCCGGCAGTAGTGCGTGTGGGAGATTGAGAGATAGTATTTACTCTTACCTTATTTTTAAGTGCATAATGATAACCAAAACTGCGTGCAATACTTTCCAATAAGGCTTTTGCATCAGCCATTTCGCTATAATCAGGAAATACACGCTGCGCCGCTATATACGTGAGCGCTACCACGCTCCCCCATTCGTTTAACGCATCCAGTTTATAAGCCGTAGCCAGCAAGCGATGTAAGCTGGTTGCCGAAATATCCAATGTTTTCTGGTTGAATCCGTAATCAATTTCTGTATAAGGCTTTCCTTTTCTCATGTTAACACTCATGCCCACGGAATGCAAAATAAAATCCATCCCGCCTCCAAAATGCTCTTTGGATTTTGAAAGCAGATTTTGCATGTCATCATTATTGGTTACATCGCATGGAATTACCGGCGCATTTATCTTTTCAGCCAGTTTATTGATCTCACCCATACGCATAGCAACAGGGGCATTGGTAAGAACAATTTCAGCACCTTCCTCATGACAGCGTATGGCTGTTTTCCAGGCAATAGATCTTTCGTCGAGCGCACCAAAAATAATTCCCTTTTTTCCTTTCAATAAGTTGTACGACATAGTTTTATTTTTTTATGATTATCAATATGTTCTTTGAATAAAAGCTAACCCATTTTCTAAACGCATCCATGCATAAACCTAATTTGCCATCAGTTCCTTTGCGTTCTCAAATGCAGCAGCCGTAGGTCTTTTACCGCTTAACATAGTAGCAATAGCCGTTATTCTTTCTTCGTCATTCAGTACTTTTATAGAAGTTAATATCTTATCGCCTTTTATCTCTTTATACACAAAAAAATGAGTATGCGCCCTGGCTGCTATCTGTGGTTGGTGCGTGATTAAGATCAACTGGTGAGCAGCAGAAAGTTCTTTAATGATATTAGCTACCTGCCTGGCCGCTTCCCCGCTTATACCTGAGTCTATTTCATCGAAAATTAAGGTGGGCAACTGTACACTTTTTGCTACTAACGATTTGATGATGAGCATTAACCGGCTTAATTCTCCGCCACTTGCCACTTTTCGCAATGGCTCAAAGCGGGAAGTTTTATTGGCGTTGAATAAAAACTCAAGAGAAGTATTTCCAAAGAAATTTAATTCCTCCAACGATTTTATTTCAATCTTAATTTTTGCATTCGGCATACCCACCTGCGCCAAAAGTTTATTTACTTTTTGTTCAAAAGGCGCTATTTCTTTTTGTCTTTTATCAGAAATAATTTCTGCCAGTTTTAAAGCATCACGGCTATATTCATCCGATTGTTTTTGTTTTTTTGCTATCACTTCAGAAAGGTTGGTTACTTTTTCCAGTTCCATTTCAAGGTGATCTTTTATCTCCCGCAATTGTTCAGTAGTATGTACACTATGTTTTTTTAAAAGGCTGTAACCAGCCGCCATTCGGTCATTTAGCTCAGTAATTCTTTCAGCATCATAAGATATTTTGTGATTCATGTTATTAATTTCCTCTGAAATATCACTGATCTCTATTTCAACGGATTGCAATCTTTCATTCAGCAATTCAACATCAGGGTAAACATTTTTAAGTAACTGAAGTTTATGATTAATGGATTTTAATTGTTGCACAATTGGATCCTCACTCTCTTCCATTTGAAAATAAATTTCCGAAAGAGTGGATTTTATATTTTCCGCATGGCTCATTATTTTTATTTCCGCTTCAATATTTTCAATTTCATTTTCCAAAAAATTAGCTTCTTCCAATTCACTAAATAAAAATTTATTGTAGTCAAATTCTTTGTTGGCCGCAGACTGTTCGGCTCTGAGTAGCTCCAACTCTTTTAAAACCGAACGGTATTTTTTAAAACTGACCTGGTATTGTTCAATGAATTTTCCATTACCCGCAAGTGCATCAATTACCTCAAGCTGAAAATCATTGTTATTTAATTCAAGGGTATCAAATTGCTGATGCAGATCCACGAGCAAAGAAGATAATTGCTTCAACTGGCTCAAAGTAACCGGAGTATCGTTTATAAAAGCTCTTGATTTTCCACTTGCAGAAATTTCGCGCCGGATGAGAATGTCTTCTTCATAATCAAGTTCCATTTCTTGTAAAAAATCTTTTACGGCAATATTTTTAGTCTTAAAATTTCCTTCAACAAAACATTTTTTTTGTTTATCCAGTAATACAGAGGTATCAGCCCTGTCGCCCAGGATTAAACTGAGCGCTCCCATTAAAATACTTTTACCCGCGCCGGTTTCGCCGGTTATGATATTTAAATGATCCGAGAAATTGATCTCAATAGAATCAATAATTGCATAATTATGTATGTGTAATTGGTGGAGCATTTATGACGGGCAAATTACAATATTTCTGGTTTTTCGCTTACGTTTTTAAAGTTCAATTTGTAAACAGGAGTTTATAAAAAATTGGGAGCACTCCGAACCAAAAAAAAGGCGCTACAAAGCGCCGTGTAATAATTCTTTCAAATCTTTTTATTTCATCTCCACTGCACTATTCAATTCATCATCTACTAAAATGCGTCCGCAGTTTTCGCAAACGATTATCTTTTTCCTTTGTTTGATCTCACTTTGTTTTTGAGGAGGAATCGCATTGTAACAACCACCGCACGAATCTCTTTCTACAGGCACCACGGCAAGTCCGTTGCGATAATTATTACGAATCCTATCGTAGCTTATCAATAATCTTCCTTCCACCCCTTCTCTCGCAGCATCTTCCAACTTTTTATATTGCTTTTCCTCTTTTTCCGTTTCAGCTATTATTTTTTCAAGCTCACCTTTTTTGCCTTTCAAATTCGTTTCTTTAATAGCTACCGCTTTCTTAGCGAGTTCAAGGTGCTTTGCTTTTTCTGCTATATCTTCTGTGGCATCTTTAATATGCTTTTCAGCTAATTTTATTTCCAGCGTTTGCATTTCCATTTCCTTGCTGATAGCTTCAAACTCGCGATTGTTTTTAACATTATCACTTTGCTTCTCATATTTTTTTACGAGCTCCTGTGAATCCTTGATCAGGGTCTTTTTATCTTCAATAAATTGCTGGATGCCGTTCATCTCTTCTTCAATACGATTCTCACGGGCATTCAATCCTGCAATTTCATCTTCAAGGTCGCTTACTTCAATAGGCAATTCACCTTTCAAAACCTGGATACCATCCAGTTTGCTGTCAACTTTCTGAAGTTTTACAAGAGAGGATAACTTTTCTTCTACAGAATAATCTTTTACCTGGGCCATAAAATATGTACGATTTTGATTTGTTTAGATTTTATATTTCCTGTCAGGCATAATAATTAACAGGATTTGTATTCATTTCTGTTTTTAGGACGGCAAAGTTAGGAAATTTTTGCTGTAAAAATTCAGCTAAAAGGTCAATGGTGAATTGTTCGCTCTCATAATGCCCAATATCTGCCAGCAAAATACGGCCATCGGCATCAAAAAATTCATAGTACTTAATATCGCCGGTTATGTAAACCTGTGCCCCCGCCGCTATAGCGGTCGGTAACAAAAAAATACC
>JBDSOE010000254.1:0-3835 GCA_039915005.1 Ginsengibacter sp. | reverse complement strand
CAATGACAGATCAACTTCCCGTCTTTGCGAGGCGCAGTGCTGACTTCAAATTATTACAGACTTTCTGCGCCGTGGCAATCTCCGAAGTTGTTTATAACTGCTGGTTATGAGATTGCTTCTGCGCCGGAAGTTATTATCAATTACAAAGCTATTCCTGGCGCATCGCAATGACGGAAACTGAGGCCCCGCAATGACATAACTGCAAACGCAATGACAGATCAACTTCCCGTCTTTGCGAGGCGCAGTACTGACTTCAAATTATTACAGACTTTCTGCGCCGTGGCAATCTCCGAAGTTGTTTATAACTGCTGGTTATGAGATTGCCTGCCTGTTTTCAACTTTCTGACAGGCTTTCTGCACGGAATGCTTACTAAAAAAAACTCAATTCCAAACTCTTATATGCCTTCCAAAAATTGCGAGTGAATATAATCCACTACAGCGGGAAGGCTTTTCGTCTCTTCGTAAACCTTTAGTTGCCTGTCGGCACCGGTGCCTGTCTCCAGCATTTTATGCACATAGTTTACTGTGTTTTTAATACCAAGCGGGCCGGTTACATCGTCTATAAAGTCGAGTACTTCATAAATAAGAATACGCGTATTTACCTCCGATTCTTTTCCGAAATCAATCATGCTTCCTTCTATCCCGTACCGCCCTGCACGCCATTTATTTTCATTGATCAGCATGCGTGGGTACATTATAAAATTGAGATTTTCTGTGCGCAGTTTATAGAGCTTGGCACAAATGCCCTGGAAGAGTGCAGCGATGGTAATGGTTTCCTGGGTGGTAAGCGGTACATCACAAATCCTGAATTCAACCGTGTTGAAAAAAGGATGTACCCTTAGGTCCCACCATATCTTTTTTGCGTTGTCAATACAATTGGTCTTCACCAGCAGCTTTACGTAATTGTCGTACGCTTCTATACTTTCAAAGAAATCGGGGATACCGGTGCGCGGAAATTTATCGAATACTTTTGTACGAAAAGATTTGTAGCCCGTTTGCCTTCCTTCCCAAAAAGGGGAGTTGGTGCTTAGTGCATATACATGTGGCAAAAAATACCTGGCAGAGTTAGCGATGTGTATCGCCATTTCACGGCTTTCCATACCTACGTGTACGTGGAGGCCAAAGATCAGATTGCTTCTTGCCGCTTCCTGCAGTTCTTTGATGATGTCATTGTACCGTGCATGATCGGTAATTAATTGTCTTTCCCAATGGCTGAAAGGATGAGTGCCCGAAGCGCCCACCCATAGGTTAAGATCGCCGGCAATATTGCTGATGGTTTTTCTCAAGGCCGCTACGTCCATAAACGCTTCATCAATATCCTGGCAAATATCCGTGCCTACTTCCACCACCGCCTGGTGCATTTCAGCTTTTACTTTGTCTTTAATTAATTTTTCTCCTTCCTGTACTATTTTTTGTTCATGGCTCTTTAGCTCCCTTGTTACGGGGTCCAGAACCATGTATTCTTCTTCTATTCCGATTGTAAAATGTTTGTAGGAAATGCCGGCCATTGATTAAATGATTAAGTAATTAAGTGGTTGATTGGTTAAATAAAGTTTATTGATAGAATCATTAATTTTTTCAGACTTTCAAATTAATGCTTTGTCACCCGCGCTTCGTTTTAGAAATTTACCCCAGGTAAGATTGTCTTTTCCATCTTCCTGCGATTGGGCTTTTTCAATGGCAAAGTTGGCTGCTGTTTCCACCACCCAATCAAAATTCTCCTGGCCTACGCTTGTTACTTCCGCATCCGGTGCGGGATTGCAAAAGTCAATGGCATAGGGAACTCCATCACGCAGCGCTAATTCTACTGTATTAAAATCGTACCCTAAATAATTACAAATACGCAATACAATACCGGTCATTAATTCTATTCTTTTTTGATCGGGCTTAAAATCTGCCGCATACCGCAGATGATGCGGATTGCGGGGTTCATAAGGCATTATGTGTACGTCTTTGCCTCCTACACAATAACAGCGATAATATTCATCAAAGATTATTTCTTCCTGCAGCATCATCACCAGTTCTCCCGTCTCACCATGTTTGGTGAAAAAATCATCCACATTATTTACTTTATACACGCTTTTCCAGCCGCCGCCGGCATGTGGTTTCATGTATGCGGGGAAACCAATGTAATTAAAAATACTTTCCCAATCCAAGGGGTAAGCAAGATTAGAGAATGATTGGTCTGTGGTCTCTGCCGGCAAAGAACTGGAAGGGATGATCACTGTTTTGGGTACCGGTACTTCAATTTTTGTAGCAAGGCAATTGTTGAAAAATTTCTCATCAGAGCTCCACCAAAAAGGATTATTGATAACAGCCGTTCCACACAAAGCCGCATTTTTTAAATAAGCGCGATAGAAGGGCACATCCTGTGAAATACGATCAATGATTACCGCGTAGCCACTGCTTTCTCCCTGCATTACTTTATCAATCCGCACGGGTTCTGCGGTAATTCCCTGTATGTTTTTATGATTTACTCTTTCAATAAAGGCCTCGGGAAAACTTCTTTCCCTGCCAAATAAAATTCCAATCTTTTTCATAATCTTTTTTTAAATTAAAAGAAATATTTTAAGCAAAACTATTCACACGTTACCTGTGTTTTAGCATAGCTAATATAAATGATTTATTTCCGATAGGCCGAAATAATTACCCCACCTTTTTAAAAGATAAACAGGAAAGTATAAGGATTCGGTTACGGATAAATATTTTACACGATTTCCTTTGCCTAATTTTCTTATTTTTGAAAGCTATATGCAAATGGATAATCCGGCCAAGACTCTTATTGATTCTCAAATTATATCTTCACAATTTTTAGAGCGCGAAGTAATTATTGATTTCTATTTATCATCAGGCAGGCCACTGAGTTTTGACGAGGTAAGCCTTCTGCTGATTAATGATGGGCAGGATCTGGTAACGATGGATTTTCATCATATCCTTGAAGAATTGTATGCCGGGCAAAAGATGGCGCCCTTGCTTTGTGTGGGTATTCATTGCGGCCCCGACAGGAAAAATGAATATGGCACTGCTAATATTTTAGATTACAAAGGAAGAGGAGCCAAGGCTGCCTTATACACCCGGTTTGTTTTTGAAGAATTACTTCCTTTTATAAAAAAAATATATTCCGTTTTACATTTTAAGGAAGAATCATTTTGTGGTTTTTCTCTCGGTGGATTAACGGCTTTGGATATTGTATGGAATCATGCGGAAGAATTTGCAAAAGTGGGTGTTTTTAGTGGCTCGCTATGGTGGCGAAATGTTTCGCAGGATGATCCCGGATTTGTGGAAGAAGATCATAGGATCATGCATAATGAAATAAGAAGAGGGAGTTATCATGGCGGGCTGAAATTCTTTTTTGAAACCGGAACGCTTGATGAAACTGCCGACAGAAATAACAATGGAATTATTGATTCTATTGACGACACTCTTTCATTGATTAGTGAATTGATAAAAAAAGGTTATCGCCCTGACACCGATATCCGCTATATGGAATTAAAGGACGGAAGCCACGATGTAGCTACGTGGGCGCGTGCGCTGCCGGAGTTTTTGAAGTGGGGATGGGGAAGATAATCGTTTGGATGGCCTAAACATTTTACAAAAAAAACTTCCGCTGAATTAGAGCGGAAGCTTTTAAATAATTTAACCTGGGGTTTCTTTGTGGTTTTTCAGGTTTAAATCTAAGACTCTTTACAGAGCCGGTTTTCATTGGAATAATTCGTTTTATTTTTCTAAGGCATTGGATACAAAAAAAATAGAAGTTGACTGATATCGGATTTTTGGTTTTTCCTGGATTGGGAAATGGTTCTTTTCAATGGATTTGGATTTTCGATTAATGTTT
>JBDSOE010000250.1:0-8561 GCA_039915005.1 Ginsengibacter sp. | reverse complement strand
TGGGGATGTGGCTACCCGTAATTATTCTTTCACCGGTAGGATTTTTTCTTACTTACAAAGCCATGCACGATTCTCAATTGTTCAACAAAGAATATTATTTCCGCATAGCTAAAAATATAAGATTGGGCATTATTAATATTTTCGGAACTTTTAAAAAAAGGGACACTCATCATTAAAACGATACCCGTTCTTTTTGTTACTGAATAATCCCAAAATAGACTCAGCCTTTGTAATAGAAGCATCTTTAAAAAAATGGTGCAACTAAAACAAAGGCTGATGTATTGAAAAGCAATCTGGAGCAAATGTATGACATCCTCTGAATGAAAACCAAAAAATTTAATTGCTATTGGGTAACGAGATACGTTAAACTTTTTATCTCCTTTATTTTACTCAAAAGTTCTACATTCGTTCCATTTAATAAAACAAAATACTCAAGTTTATATTATGGAATCATGGAAAGAATACCAGGAAAAAAATAAGGAAAGATTTTTAAATGAAATGATGGAACTGCTTAAAATTCCCTCAGTAAGTGCAAAAAGTGAACACAAAAAAGACATGCAAAAATGCGCAGAAGCCGTAAAAGAAAGTTTTCTGAAAGCCGGCGCCGATAAAGTAGAGGTGATGCAAACCAATGGCTTTCCGGTAATTTTTGCAGAAAAGATAATTGATATTAATAAACCCACCGTTTTAATTTACGGACATTATGATGTGCAGCCTGCTGAGCCGCTGGAACTCTGGAAAAGCGGCCCTTTTGATCCGGTAATAAAAGAAGGAAAGGTATATGCCCGTGGCTCTGCGGATGATAAAGGCCAGTTTTTTATGCATGTTAAAGCATTGGAAACTATGGTAAAAACCAATACGATGGCCACCAATATTAAATTTATAATTGAAGGTGAAGAAGAAATCGGTTCCCCTAATCTTGGAAAATTTGTAGAGGAAAATAAAGAACTTTTAAAAGCAGATGTAATTTTAATTAGTGATAGCTCTATGTTGAGTATGGAAAATCCTTCACTGGATATTGGCGTGCGTGGTTTATCTTATATAGAAGTGGAAGTTACCGGCGCAGATCACGATTTGCACAGCGGAACTTATGGCGGTGCTGTTGCCAATCCAATAACCATTCTTGCGCAAATGATTGCCAGTTGCCATGATGAAAATAATCACATTACCATCCCCGGCTTTTATGATGATGTGGCCGAAGTAACCACAAAAGAAAGAGAGCTAATGGCCAAAGCGCCCTATGATAATGAGGAATATAAAAAAGAAGTAGGCGTAAATGAATTGTGGGGTGAGAAAGGATTTACCACTAATGAACGCACCGGCATAAGGCCTACTCTGGAAGTAAACGGAATATGGGGCGGCTACCTGGGAGAAGGAGCCAAAACCGTGTTGCCATCAAAAGCTACTGCTAAAATTTCATCACGGTTAGTGCCTAACCAATCTTCTGAAAAAATAACCAAAAAGCTTATTAATTATTTTACTTCCATAGCTCCGGCTTCGGTAACCGTAAAAGCATTTGAGCACCATGGCGGTGAGCCTTATCTTACGCCGATTGACAGCATAGGGTATAAGGCTGCAGAAAAAGCGATAACCACTACTTTCGGTAAACTTCCTGTACCGGTACGTGGCGGCGGAAGTATCCCTATTTGTACTATCCTTGAAAAAGAATTGGGAGTAAAAATTATCTTTATGGGCTTTGGCCTCGATAGTGATAATCTTCATTCACCCAACGAAAAATACGGGATTGACAACTTTAATAAAGGCATAGAAACGATTCCTTATTTTCATAAATATTTTGCAGAAATGTCTTCAAACTCATAGAGAGGAATAGAATTTTTTCTGGGAAAAAATATAGCGGTGAAGGGTAAGCAAAAAAGACTTTTAGAAAAGAATTTTCAAAAACTTAAATTTGCATTAGCATCTTATTTTGGAGTTTTATTAATTTGAAGATTAAAATGTCCACTACTACCAACATATATCTTCCATTGCAGTTCAGGCAATTGGTTGAACTTATCAAAATGCTATCTAAAAAGGAAAAGCAACAATTGATTGAAGTATTGCAGCAGGAGGAATCAGCTCCCATTCCTGAATGGCAAAAAGAGGAAGTGCGTAAGCGTATTAAGAAATACAACAAACACCCGCAATTGCTCATTGATGAAAAGCAGGCTTTAAAAATGATAAACAATATGTAATGCCTTGTTTTAAAGTTGCTTACTCACCAGAATCACTGCTGGAAATAAAGCGTATTGTTGAGTGGTATAATGATATCAGTAACGGACTGGGAGACAGATTTAAAAAGAATATTCTGGCAGAAATTGCTGCTATTAAAAGAAATCCTTTTACCCGATCTTTTCGCTACGATGAAGTTCGCTTTGCCGTAATAAAAAAGTTCCCTTATGCAGCTCATTATACCATTGATGAAGCCAATAATCTTATTAAAATACAAGCGGTACTTGGCTTTGCTCAAGATTCAGACACCAATTGGAAAATAAAGTTTTAACCTTGTTTTTATTATAAGGGTTATGCTATCTTATTTTACTCTTTACAGATATGGAAACTTTTTCAGCAACCGAATATAACGGATAGGGCTAAACGAAGATTAGCTTTGATATAAGTTTGGAAAAATATTATTCGTTTCCACCTTCACATGCATTACTTTAAGGGCACGATTAATATTTTTTGTAAACCGATACGCTATCCCGTAACGATGTTTTTCAAAAGCCCGGTAACCACCATCATTATCTTCTTTATATTTATCAGAGCCATAAATTCAGGATTAGCAATTGCTTTCTCTGTCGCTTTTATAATCTCTTTTATAATTTTTTTGCCCCCTTCATTCCTAATCGTTTTACCACACATCAATGATCTTCTTGTTCCTGCTGAAGCGTTGTATATTAAGGGCATCGCCCAGCAATCCGCCAAAGCCAAGGCGGTACGTGTAAACAGGCTTATAGCCATTCTGAAATGAGACCATGGCATCTATCCTGAGTATTTTAAAAATATTTTCAATGCCCGCAAAAACCTCTGCATACCGGGTACCCGGATTTATGTACAGTGCATTGGTTCCCTCCACCAGGTTCCAGTTTAGCTTCCTGAATAAAGGGATTTTATTCGTGAGCCATCCATTGGAATGATGTTCCCAATGAAGTTCAGAATAAAAAGAAGAGGTGTTACTGAATTGATAATAAGGCACATTTTGAAATGATTTTACATACTCTTTTGCCACATGCGACACGTTGCCATAAAAATGTTTATAATCCTGTGCATATACCGAATGGGTATTTAAAAATCCACCGAAGGTTAGGCTATATTTTACCGAGCCGGCCAGTTTTAAATTGACTTTATCCTCTACATTTAACGCCCATTTATCAAAGTCAACATCGCTGCCGAAAATATTTTTAAATCCTTTGGTATAGTCTAACGTAAACGTGGGATATTCGGATCCTATGGACATTTTAGATTTTGGAAATTGTATATAACGCTGCCCAGGCTGAATGCTGAACGATACATGCGCCACCATTGCCTGGTGAGGATCAAACTGGGACGGCATTATTTCCACCGGGTAATTGGGCGTAAACCTTGAAAGCCATTTTTTATTCAGAATAAAATCAGTGGTATTATCTATGGGCTTCCTGTCTTCGTATCCGCTTTCTATTAAAAACCGCGCGCCACTCTCCCACTCTTTGCTGAAGCCCGCTTTGGCAAAATAGTTTTCATATATTTTCAGGTCGTTTCGCCCATACAAAAGTGTGCTGATGCTGTTGTCTAATCCAAGAATATCGCTCTCTTTAAAAAACTGGCTAACCCGCTTTCCACCTGCCACAAAAAAAGATCTTCGGTTGAATTTCTCATCCATGTTAAAATCATCATTGCTGCTGAAAGTAAGGCCTGCCCAGGGGTTGAGATGTTTATTATTAAACCCATACCGGGCATCGGCAATAAAACTAACGTTGGTGTTCCATTTCTTTACAAGCTTTGAAATTACCAAAGAAGGATTAATAACCAAACCTTCAACCGTATTGAATTGCAGCGTCTTTATCAAAGGGTCGAAACGAATCCGGTACGTGTTTTTGGGATTGTAATGCGTACGATTGACACCACCCCACAATATCTGCGTAATCTTTAAAGGGCCTTGTTTCTTCCTGAGCGAATCTATATTCTGAAGCGAGGAATCGCTGTGCAGGATATGCAAACTGTCTTTTGTTTTATAATCATGTATTTCTTCCGGCTCAAGGGGTACAGGCCGTATGCTATCCCAATAGGCATTGGCTTTTTTATTTACCGCAGTGTCATAGGTAATTATCACGCGGTTAAAAAAGTCTTTGGCAAAATGCGGTTCCAGGTTATATTTTGAATACACATTTACAAAATCGCCGGCAGCCTTCACCTGAAACTTGTTAAAAGAAAAATGCAATACCTGGTTTTTGATGCGCCACACTTCACCATTTACCTGCGTATGAATCTGGGAGATCTTTAGTGAGTCTAAAATTTCGAGCTGCGATGTTTTGGTAAGCAACAGATCGCAACTGTAAATACGCCAATCGCTTTCGGTAATATTTATGATGCCTGAAAACAGAGGCTCGTAATTGCTGCCCGGAATTACCTGTATCACATCCACTTCATTGCCATCTTCAAAAAAACTACCAAGAAATTTATATTTATAAAACCGTAAAGCCCCATCTGCAATCGGAGAAACAAAGCCACGCGGATTTAATTGGGAGGCGAACACGGTTACATTATTTTTATAGAAACTAATGAATGCCGGAAAGTTGAATCCAATTTCATTGCTACCACTTACACGGCTGGAGATCACTTCCAGCTTCACTTTGTCAGGTTGCTGCGCGGATACTTTGGTTACCGACTCCGATAAATAAATAATTCCTTTTCCTGAAGAATCAAGTCCCATATAGCTTTTATCTTCTTCAGGTATTTTTTTGCCCATAAACCTTTCGGGCAACTGTTTTAGTTTTACAATTCCTTTTATATATACCTCGGCTTCAAAAGCATGTACCTGCTTTTCATAAAAAGGGCGTTTTTTTATGGCCTGCCTTATAATTTCGTAAGCCGGATCTTCGCCCCCTTTTTTAACGATCACTTCTTTTAAACTTAATTTTTGAAGTGCCAATGTGAAGTTTACGATTTCAGTGGAACTGCTTAGGGTAATTTGTTTTTGCTGCGACGTGTAACCCACATAGCGGCAATCCAAAGTATAATGCCCCGGCGCGAGGCTGATGCTGAATTGTCCCTGGTTGTTTGCCGTAACGCCCAGCGGGCTTCCCTTTACAAGAATGGAAGCGAATGGCAAAATATTTCCTTCTTCATCCTTTACACTGCCTTCAATCTTTTGAGAGGAAGCCGTAAATCCATGAAGGATAAAAAGAAGCATGAAAATTTTTTGCATACAGGTGGAGATGGGTGGGTATCTTTTAGGTGTGTTTTGTTTTATTGTTATGTTATTTTATTGTTGATAGCGGGTAAGACATTAAATGATCCTGATCTTTCATTGGATAATTATGAATAAATGAATATACTATTTGCCTAACAGTTATCCTGTCGCTTGTCCATAGACTGGCAGGTGCTGCTATCAATCAATGACCACCTTTCTTTGCCGTACAAAACTTGCCGTTAATGCTGCCAGTCCTGCCACCAAAGCCCCCACAATCGCTGTGGCCAATATCAATAAAAACGGGCTGTCGGTTTTTAAGATCAGTACCGATACACGATGCGCCAAAATATTATCATTGGCGGTACTGATCCAGAAACTTAAACCTCCCCACAATAAAAAGAGCGCAACAAAAGCTGACAAAAATGATGCCCCCGGTTTTTGAGGAATTAGTGCGGAAACCGCAAAAGCCACAATAGCAATGCTCCACCACGGAAAATATAAACATGCGCAAAAACTAAGGAGAATAATTAAGAGGATTGTAAAGGTTGGTTTCATTGTTTTGTTATTCTATTATTTTATCATTTTATTGTTGAATGTCTGGATGGCATCAATTCCAAAAATATTACCATTTCCCCTTTCTCAACTGCCTCCCTCAAAACTCATCGTCCACTTCACTCTCTTATCATTGGCTTCGGAAGCGTTCATCACCCAAAGCGAAAAATATTTTCCCTGCACCCATGTGTCCACAAAATCATCATAGTACTTACTTCCGGGGTTGCCGCTTTGCCCACCGGGATACACGCCGTAGGCTTCTGTTTGCGGCGTTAAGGAAACAATCATGCGCCAGCTTGGACCATGTTGTGCATTGGCCGCGTTAATGGTATGGGTGCCGCCGCCGATAGGTAAGTGAAGCCTGCTCAGCGCATCGAGGCGCGCCAGGTGCAATACTTTGGTATCTTTAAAGGCAGCCCATCCGGCTTTGCCATCTTTCTCCGCTTGCTTGTAAACTGACACTGCTTTTTCAAACGCAGTAGTTACATTATCCCGTAAAGTTTCCACCTGCGGGGTATTGATGTTGTCAAAATATTTGAAGGAAGGACACTTATTGATGATACTCAGTAAAGTACTTTCATGAGGCCACGGTAATTTTAATCCCGACTGAATCCACTCATCTTTCCACACCTCGTTCTCCAGGCTATCCCATGTGATGGCGAATAAGGTAGCCCCTTTGGAATCTGCGTCATTGCTGTGGTTCCAGTTATTTAAAATATCAAAATATTCCTTTTCCGCTGCGGAAAGTTTGCTAATCTCCACATTATTTACCAGCGCAGGAAGCGCCATTTCTCCAAAAACATTATAATTATCGGTTTGTAATCTCATCATATCCTGCGGGGTAATGTTGTTCATGGCGCTCAGTCTTTTATTGATCTCCCAACCGCGGTAAGGAGGATAATTTCCACCGAGATAATAAGGATAGGTAGTGTCCGTAGGCATTTGATTGGCACTGCTTACAAAGCCCCTTTCAGGGTTTACCTGGTGCGGGTTTTCTTCCTGCGGAATATTGCCCTGCCAGAAATAGCTGCTGTCTGTGCCCGGCATTACAAAATCTCCCTGGCGTTTCCATTTGGCCGGAAACTCACCCTGGTCCCAAATGGCTATGTCTCCGTTCTTGCAGGCAAATACACAGTTCTGCCCGGGCGTATGTAAGTATTTTATGGCGGCAGCATAGTCTTCATAGTTTTTTGCCTGGTTCAAAAGGGTAAACATTTTCAGTTCATTACTGGGGTCGTGCGCTTTCCACCTTACTGCATAATATTTATGATTGGTAGCCCTGCCGCCGCTAAAACTCTTATCATACATCACCGGGCCAATGTTGGTGTAGGCAACTGTATCCATAAAATCTGCGTGATCTTTTACTTTTATTTTTTCAATGCGGAAAGTGGTGGTTTTCCAGGCGCTGTCAAACCAATATTCCTGGCGGCTATCGTCTTTAAATTTTATTTCATAATAATCCCTCACATCGCGCATGGCATTGGTGAAGCCGAAAGCACAGCTATCATTAAAACCAATGATAACGGCCGGCGCACCCGGAAACGTGGCCCCATAAGCATTGTACGTGGGGGTACATATCTGCATCTCGTACCACAGCGAGGGAAGGTTCAGCCCCAGGTGGGGATCGTTGCACAAAATAGGCGAGCCGCTTTTTGTTTTGCTGCCGCTTACCGCCCAGTTATTACTTCCATTATCCGGGTTGGGTTTTTGCTCTTCAATGATGGTGGTATTATTTTTATCAAAATAAAGTGAATCCGCAGAGGCAGGAATTTTTACTTCAATACCAGGCTTGGAAAATTCAGTTCCTTTGGGAACGATAGGGTCCAGAGAATCCATTACTATCGGATAAATTTTATCAAAATCGGCAGAAGAGAAAACGGATTTCGCGTTGGTGGCTTCAAAATCATTTTCAAACCCGGCAAGGTCAAGTGCCATGTATTTTAGAAAGAGAGATGTTTTTAAATTAGTCCATTTTTCAGGATGGTAACCTAATAATTTATATTCCATCTGAAGCGAGCTTTCCGTCAGGCTTTCAATATAGGCGTTTACGCCGGCGGTATAATTATTGCATTCTTCCAGAGATACGGGATCTTTTTCCACTTCTTTCTCCGCTATTTCTGCAGCA
Organism: Ginsengibacter sp.; assembly: GCA_039915005.1. Lineage (GTDB taxonomy): Bacteria > Bacteroidota > Bacteroidia > Chitinophagales > Chitinophagaceae > Ginsengibacter. Next base: position 498 of record JBDSOE010000250.1, on the reverse strand, counting down.
TACACCATTCCCAGCCTTCTTTTATCGCGATCAAAATCAATGGCCGGCTTCCCTACAATTTCGCTCAGTCTTCCGGCGGCAGCATGGGTCTGAAATTCCATTTGCCACAAACGAAATTTAGCATGAAGATATCCCTGTACAAAGTAGGCGTCATTATCATTCTCTGCAAACACATGCGGCACCAGCCTTTCATCAAAATACACTTTCACCTTTCCCTTTAGCTGGGTAAATTTTAATTGGGCCGAATAATCCTGGTCAACGGGTTCGGCATTTTGCCATAATCCGTTTTGAGGGCTTAATAATTTTCCCAACGGAGCAGGAAGCAACACCGAAGAATTTAGGATCACAATCAATGCCGTGGTAAAAATGCCGGAAATAAGAAAGGGAACTATTTTCATACACAGTTTTAAAAGTGTAAAATAAAGAAAAAGAAGTTTAGAAAATAAAGTTCATTTACAGAAAGTAAATATCCGGTTACTTTGGTTAGATATTTTTTTT
>JBDSOE010000088.1:0-4093 GCA_039915005.1 Ginsengibacter sp. | reverse complement strand
GAAGCCCGGATAATTACCAATGAAGAATTACAAATTAATAATGGAGTAGCTTCGCCTGAATTAAAAAATTTTTCCCTGGAAAAACAGGAACGTTTTTTTAATGACCTGGTGTCTGTGATAAAAAGAGAAAATATTTAAACTGCGGCTATCCATTACCTCTTTCTTTGTAAACATATTCTGATTCTCAGGATAATCAATTAATGATTCCATTTAATTTTTCCTTTGTTTTGCAAAAAAAATAAATCTCAATTAAAATCAAAGATTCATGAACATTTTCTGCGTAGAACAAAATTATTTATCTCATAAAAGAGAGCGAGAAAATGTGCTACCCGGAGCGCCTATAATTTTTGTAAAAGCTGGAAGTGCTTTACTGCCACCTGATACAGCATTTCATTATAATGGCTTTGATGATAATAAACTTTTTTGCCAGAGTGATTTGGTGCTGCGTATTTCAGCAGATGGAAAAGATATTCCTGAAAATCTTGCCGCCACTCATTATGATTCCATAACAGTGGGTGTTAGTTTTACTGCTATAGATATCCACGACGAATTAAACGGAGTGAATGTGCCCTGGGAGAAAGCCAAAGCGTGGGATCATTCCTGTGTAAGTGGAAACTGGCTGCCCATTCACGATTTCAGAAATACAAACGACATCAATTTTTGTTTGTATAAAAACAGGGAGATGGTTCAGCTTGGCAATTCTGAATTAATGATTTATGATTTTGATAAAATCATTTCTTCTGTTTCCCAATCTCATTTCCTTCATGTGGGTGACATAGTTTTTACCGGCACTCCTTTTGGAATGGGAGAAGTATTTAAAGATGATAAATTAGAAGCCTTTGTTGAAGACGATTCTTTGTTGGAATTTGAAATAGGATAAAAAAATTACCCTTTCAAACTTTCATGCTGAAAGATTTTTTCAAATTATTTTTTTCTTCAGTTCTCTTTGTACATTATTATTAATACGCTGATAAGCATTTTAAGGTGTCGGCATTTGCGCATCATTCTTTTCCTTCTTCATTATTCCTACTATAGTCCATATTAAGCCAAGCGCCATCAGTAATGCGCATACAAATAAAATCATGTTGGCATAAGGCAAAGGCTCAATCTCCATAACTTCAAGCCCCTGGAGCATTAATACGATTTCCTGAACCAGGAATCCGGTTACAAAAAGTACCATTCCACCGGCATTTATATGGCGATGTGTAGGTCTTATTATTTCATTTATATACCCTAAAATAAATAAGCTGATAATTCCTATAAATGATAAATGCAAATACCCGATAACCACCGGCCTAAATCCAAAAGCAAAATGGCTGAGATAAGGAATGATTGACAACATTTGCAATATTATTTTTAAGAGAAAAGCAATGGATGCCATAACCCATAAATAACGCGTTGTTTTTGCCATCTTACGGGGGACCCTTTTTTTTACAACAGGATATAATTGTATAAAATAAAACAAAACGAGCAATTGCAGAATACCGGAAACATCCCCGATCCAATACAATAGTCCTGGCAGTTTCAGCCAGAGAATGGAAAGAAAATAAGTAGGCGCCACAGTTATTGCCATTATGATAAATAATTTTTTTCCAATGGCTACCGCAGGCAAATATCCTTTTGAGAACAAATAAGAAAACAACAATCCAAAACATACAAACAGGAACCAGCCGTTATATTGAAAATGAAGAAAAAAATACAACGCTTCAAAATAATAATCCTGTACCATGATGCTATTGATCATTAAATAGCCAAGCGCAATGGCGCCCAAAGAAGAAATAGCCCACAGCACCAGAGCGGCTTTCAGCCATTTAGGCGCATAGGATTTATCATCGGCCTTATTAATATCTATCCAAAAGAAATAGATAAAAAAGTAGGAGATAACAATGGATATGCACGAAAATGCAATAGAATAAAATCCATAACTTTCAACAATAAATGAAATGAACAGTCCATACGCGGCAATACAATTCGCGAATAATATCCAGTGGTATTTTCTATAATTGGTAATTACATTTTGCTGCTGAAGATAATTAACCATTAATGCCATCAGTACAAGTGTTACCCAACCTACAAATGCAAAGTTAGAATGACCGTAAAGCAGGTGCTTTTGATTTACAGCGGGTAATGGAAAATTAATTTTATACCTTAAAGTAACCCCCGCCAGTGCCACCACACAAAAGTTGATAAGCGCTACCTGAATCCATTGTTTTGTTTTGAATATATAGATATCCATAGTCCCTGATTCCAATTAATTGGGTTTTAATAAGTGTTCAAAATAAAAAAAATTATTGTAATAAATTTATTCATTTTAAATCCCTGCAAAATGAGGTGATTTATGTTTCCGGGAATATGATTACAATCATTAAAATATTTGATCCTTTATTAGGAGGCATAAAATTTGTGTATACTGTTTCAGTAATATTTTAATTTAAAAAATCACAAATTTCTCATTTATGAAAAAAACTATTCTCGCCTGCTCATTAGCATTTTCTATAAGTTTGTTTTTTGCCGCATGCGGTGGATCCGGTGATAAAGAGGCTGCTAAATCTACAGAGCCTTCCACCACAGAAGCCGCCACCACTGAAAATCCTTCTTATGACCCCAATCGTGGCGAAGGTAAATTCCATGATGTAAAACTTGGTGATAAACTCGATGAAGCCATGGCTGCTAAGGGCGAAAAGATTTCTGAATTAAAATGCCAGTCGTGCCATAAAATGACAGATGAAAGATTGGTAGGTCCCGGTTGGCAGGGCGTTACTACACGTCACAAACCTGAGTGGATCATGAACTTTATGACCAATACAGATGCAATGATTGACAAAGATCCTAAAGCACAAGCTATGCTGGAAATTTGCATGGTTCGTATGCCCAATCAAAATTTGAGTGATGATGAGGCACGTGGGATTCTTGAATTTATGCGTAAAAATGATGGCGTAAAATAGATTTTTAGTTTGGTTGAAATAACCGGGTATTACTTTTTATGCCCGGTTTTCTCCCACCTCTTTATTAGTTTTTGATACCTCTTGAAATTTATTTAATTAGATTATTTCTATTGAGTGGATAATCAGTTTGGCGGTACAACGATGTCCTAAGTATTCGGCATTTGCAAATAAAACCTGGTAATAACTTAAGGAGATAGCATTTCTTCACTTTATAATATTGCTTAAACTTTATTGAAAAGAGCTTCTTCAATATAGGGAGATACAAAATGATGAAGTGTAAACTATATTTGTAAAAAGCCATCAGACATCTCAAATATTGCTTCCATACTAAGTAATCCGATTGAATATTTAAAAGGCGTGGGCCCTGTAAGAGGCGATCTTTTGAAAAAAGAAGCGGGCATATTTACTTTTCGCGACCTGCTTGAATATTATCCTTTCCGGCATATTGACCGCACTAAAATTACGGCTGTTAGTAGCATTAATCCTGATACCGATTACGTACAGGTATTGGGTAAAATTACTTCTGTGGAAATCCTTGGCGAAAAACACGGCCGGCGGCTGGTGGCCACGCTTTACGATGGCACAGGTGAACTGTAACTGGTATGGTTCCAAGGCATTAACTGGATAGAAAAAACCTTGCATATTGGGGCACGGTTCAGGGTTTTTGGCAAGGCAGGATTTTTTATGAACAGCCCGCAAATTTCCCATCCTGAAATGGAAGTGGTTACTGATGACAGTAATGAGACTAAAAATTTTTTAGAGCCGGTATACGCCAGCACAGAAAAATTGAAAGCAAGAAGTTTGGGCGGGCGGCAAATAGCCCAGCTTACCTATACCTTGCTACAATTACTTTCTGAAAAAGATTTTCCGGAAAATATACCCGATAGCATTTTAAAAACATTCAGGCTGGTAAAAAGATGGGATGCTTTTAAAGATATTCATTTTCCCAAAACACAAAACGATTTTGAAAACGCGGTAAAGAGATTAAAGTTTGAAGAGCTTTTTTTATCCCAGCTTCGCATGGGATTGGTGAGGCTGAAACGCCATACTTTTTCAAAAGGAATGGTGTTTGAAAAAGTGGGTGATTTCTTTAATGATTTTTACCGCCATCATCTTCCATTTGAATTGACCGGTGCACAAAAAAGAGT
>JBDSOE010000076.1:0-22390 GCA_039915005.1 Ginsengibacter sp. | reverse complement strand
TTTCTGCATTCAGATGGAAGGTGCCCTGTACAAAATCAATTACTTCATTTTTAGTTTGCATCAATGGATATTGATGATTGTTGACAAAAGATCGGGAAGTGTCTAACCCGCTTCCCATCCAACTTACAAGACTTGGCTTTTCAAATTAATAAGAGTTTTTTAAGTAAGCCATCAAACTGGGAGCGATATCAAAGTGCGAGGAAACGGAAGAAAAAGTAGCCTTACGTTTCAGTAACGGAGAAAAGATCAGTAAGGGCACATGATAGCTATCCATTTTTGAGATCATTGGAATTTCAGGCATGCGATGATCTCCGGTTATTACAAAAATTGTATTGTTGAAATCGCTTCTTTGTTTGTAGGAATTAATAAATGTTCTAAGAGCTTCATCAAAAAATAGAATGGTTGAATATTGGCGCTTATACTGCCTGTAAGACGCTTTGGTTTCTGCAGAAAATTTTAGTTGATTCATTCTTTCCTCAAATAACCGTTCATATTTTTCGGGGTTGTTGAGTAAAAAAGGATTGTGCATGGCAATCGTGAACAACACGTTTAATTGCGGTTGATTATCTTGTGCCGGCGTAAGTTCTAAATACCTTTTAAATAAATTGTCATCATCGTACCCCCAGCTAAATCCATTTTGAGAAGGCAGTTTTGAATAGCTTGCCGGAAAGTTTTTTTCATCATAAATATGGGTTACACCATTTTTTTTCATAAAAAGATTCATGTTGTCAAATTTGGAATCGCCTCCATAATAAAAAGCAGATTTGTATCCATTGTGCCCGGCAATGCTCACCAGGGAAAGATGTGGCGGCATATTTTCTCCTAATTCATTAAACCCATTTTTGCCAAACGGCAAAGATCCCAATACAGATGGCAATACTGCAAAACTGCGGCCAGCGGAGCTTAAAAAATTCTTCCAATATAAACTTTGTTGGGAAAGAGAATCCAGGAAAGGAGTGAAGTTTCCGAGCACCGCGCCTTCATTGCTAAAAGATCGTCCAAGACCTTCAACCAGGATGATGACTATATTTGGCAAGCGGGGACTTTGATTAAAAAAAGGAGATAAAACATCCTGAGTTTCATCTTTATGTAAGAATGGATATTTCTCTTCATCTACATAGACGAAATCCTTGATAGTTAAAGAACCATTCCCGAAATCGCCCGAATAATTGTCAGAATAAATATCTGTTTCTACCGGGTCAGGATAAAAATAGCGATAAGATTGCGTTGCAAAAAAATCTGACTTATTAACAACAAGCGTGCGGGCATATTCTGTTTTTAGTGAAATAATATTAATGGTAGTGAATCCTGAAAGCAGGAAAATAATGGAGAAAGTAGTTATGGATAGAGCAAGGTATTGATGTATTTTAATCTTCTTTGTGAAATAGATAAAAACAAAAATGAAGATGATTAATAGGATAATAAAAGCGAGTATGCTAAATAAACTTACGCCACCCGAAGCGCCGATTGTTTGTTTAATATCAGCAACAGAATAGGCAAATAGATCGGCGCCAAGGGGAACCATTGATTTATTAAAATATTGTACCAGCGCTATCTGTATAAAAAGCAGCAGGATGGCGAAAAAAGTGTAAAAGAAGTTGGCTAGTGAATGGGAAAAAAAATAAAAAATAAAGTAGGGAATTAAAAGCACCCCATAAACTTTACACCAATAAACCAGGTAATTGGTAAAGACTGATGTGGTAATCGCTAAGAGAGGTAATTTTTCCGTATGGGAATTAAAATTTAAAACCGTTTCATATGCTGCAATAAAGAGCAATAAAATTAGAAACAATAATGAACGAATGCTATAGGCGCTCAAGGTTGCTGGAATGTTTTTGAAGAGCGACTTAAAACCTGCTTTAGAGTGATTCATAGATGTAAAGAGTTAATTGGATTTTTTAGTATTAAAACCTTGCCTGGTCATTTCGCCCCATGATTTCCGTTTTCTTAAAAAATCGCTATAGCCTTTAACCGCGGACCATACCACAAACGGATGAAAAAAGAATGGCTCCGCAAATGCGATAGCGATGAGCTTTAGAATGTCAGAACGTTTCTTGTATTGATTGAAAGTGGTTACCTCAACCAGGATGGCAAACACTGAATATAAAAATCCAAAAGCAAGAATAAATGCGAGCAGCAGCAGAAACACAGGCCATGCAATCAATCCGAGGAAAGCAAAAATTACTAAAAAAACAAATCCGGAAAATTCAATCAATGGCGCAAGTGATTCAAAAAAGACCCAGTAGGGATAACTTAGAAATCCTAAAACTCCATATCGTCTGTTAAAAAACATTTTTTTATGAATTTGCAAAGTTTCTATGGTGCCGCGCGTCCAGCGGTTTCGTTGCCTTCCCAAAATTTTATAAGAAGAAGGAGCTTCAGTCCAGCACAAAGGATCAGGAATAAAAGAAACTTTATAAGGCAGTTTATTGTCGTGCATATACCTGCGCATCCGAACAATTAATTCCATGTCTTCTCCTACTGTAGCAGGGTTGTAGCCTCCCGCGTTAATTGCAATTTCCCGATCGAAAGCGCCAAATGCACCGGAGATAATTAATAAACCATTCATGCGGCTCCATGCCATTCGCCCTAACAAAAAGGCGCGTATGTATTCAAGCGCTTGCATCCTTGGTAAAAATTGTTTTGGCAAATGAATTTTCACCAATTTTCCATTTACTACTTCGCATGAATTGGCAATTCGAATAACACCGCCTGTGGCAATTACCCGTAAATTGGTTTCTTCTAAAAACGGCTTGATCAATTTAATCATGGCATCCTGTTCCAAAACACAATCCACATCAATGGAAACAATGTATTTATTAGAGGCTACATTTATTCCTGTATTCAACGCATCGGCTTTGCCACCATTTATTTTATCTATAACGATTAGTTTATGATAAAGAGAATTGGAGCTTTTATAAATATTCCGGATTGGTTTTGTTTTGATTTTACCATTAACCAGAAAAGGAACTTGAACGAGGTTGTAAGCTTCTATAAGTTTCTCCAAAGAATCATCTTTACTGCCGTCGTTGATAACAATTAATTCGATGTTATTATAATGAACGGCCAACAGGGAGCGGACATTTTCAATAATATTGGGGCCTTCATTATAGGCGGGTGCTAAGATGCTGATAGTGGGCGCATGTTCTGAGGAAGCTAAAAGATTATAATCAGTAAAGCTGCTTTTGCGCAAATAGAGTTTTAATTCTCCAATAGAAAATATAATAATTACCACATAAGATAATAGCATCAAAATGGAATAAATCAAAATTCCATTAGTGAAAAAATCAAACAATGTGCCGATTAGATTCATAGAGTATTTTGCATTTTTATCTGTGGTAAAATGATGTTCCAGGGATACAAAAGTTCATTGACCAACAATTTCATTTTTTCAATACCTGCGGGATTAATTTTCAGAATTGCTTTTGCTGCTTCCAGTTTAAAAAAATCGTCCGGATGATTGAGCAATGAAAACAGAAAGGGTAAGTGATTTTCATTACCCTCTGTTTGAAGTATTTTCAGAATCTGAATTTGCAATAAGGCATCATAACCCGGAAAATGTTTTATTAATAAATCCGGCGTGGTTTCATTGTTAATGTGGCTAAGAGTCATCACTGCTCTTTTACAGATTGACATGGACGAATGAGAAAGGCATTCTTTTACTTCATCATAATAATCGTATTGCTGGTAAATCTCCACAAGATGCAATGCAAAGTTTACTACACTTTCATTTTTCGATTGTAACCATAAACTGATGTTGCCAAATTTTTCTGAAGTATGCCCGGAAAGTTCTTGTATCAACCGAAGCTGCTGCCATTCAGAAATCGGGTGGCTGATTACATTTAAAAATTCTAATCCTGCAAAACCCGTAAACTTTACTATAGCAATTTGGGCTTCCTTTCTTACGAGTATATTTTTGTGATCCGCCAAAGGGAAAATATCTTCGATCCTGTTTTTTTGGTCCAGGTAAGCGAGCTGCTGAATGGCTTTGGCTTTTTGATGCCATTTGTTACTATTCAGATTTTTCAATAATTCTTTTTCCAATTCCATTTTTTCAAACAGCCACTGAATATTATCCATAGTGGATCCGCGGAATTGTTTTGATGTTTCCGCTAATTCACTAATGAGTAAATTTTTGTCAAAACTATTTTGCCGGAATTTGTCTAAAATTTTTTGATGATCCGGATGAGATAATACCGCAGTTAATTCCTCCTCTGATTCGCAAATGGCAATTTCCCCGAGGAAGCTATTGAACTCTTTTTGAAGAGAAATTTTACGTTGGTTTCGTTTTGTTCTCCGATAAAGAAAAAGAAGAATGAAGATAATCAGTAAAATAATTAAGGAACAAAAAATGAGCACGAAAGCCAACAATAATTGTTCTGTAAAAATTTGGTTGCGTAAGAAAGTTATCACTTCCTTCACGCTGCTGATCAATAAAATCGGATCATGGCACATGGCAACAAATTATTGAAATGCCATTGAGATGGCTAATATTTTTATATAATTTCTTCAACCTTGGAATGTAAGTTTATGGAGGATGCTAATCTTTTTACACGCATTGAAAGCTCGTTGGGGCTAAAAGGTTTTGTAATGTAATCATCAGCGCCAAGATTAAAGGCTTCGAGCACTACATTTTCCTGGCCCATTGATGATAAAATAATAATGGGCACTTTCCGGTAATTGTTATCGTGCTTGACAACGCTGACAATTTCAAGGCCTGAAGTAAAGGGCATCATTATATCGGCAATGATCATGTCCGGATCCTGCAGTTTAATTTGCTCCAGCGCCTGTTGCCCGTTGGAAGTTACAATCACTTCGTGGCCATCCTTCTTCAATCTCAGTTCAATAATTTTCAACATGATGAGTTCATCATCCGCAATTAAAATTTTCATGGAATTTTTTTTATTTTGTACAATAATCTTCTAACTTTTTACTACCAGTTCCAAAGCGTTTTGAAGTTCAGCTTCGATCATCGGATTGATCCTGGCAAAAAGTACTTCTGCTTCTTCAAAATGGGCTTCAATGTCTTCTAAGTTTTTTCTTTCTTTGGCGTTTGATTCCACTTTTGAAATCAGCGACATTAATTTAGCCATTTGTAGAATGCCAATGCTGCTTTTTATCTTATGACTTTTTTTATACACCTCGTCCCAGTTTTCTTCAATGATTGCTTCTTTTATTTCATTCATAATTATTGGAGTGGATTCTATAAAAAGTCGCAAAACATCGCATAGGCAATCCAAATCATCCAGTTCTATTAAATGATTAAGACTGTACAGTTTTTTTGATTCTGAATAAACAAATCCATGTTTGTCATTTTGTAAATCGGACTCTTCTTTTTGCAATAAAAACCGCCTTAGTTGCCGGAAAAGATCTGCGGGTACAAACGGTTTATTCAGATATTCGTTCATACCCAATTCAAGGCATTTTATTTTTTCGTTTCGTAATGCACTTGCTGTCATGGCAATGATGGGCATAGATAACTTTAGGTGTTTGCGGATATATTTGGTGGTTTCAAAGCCATCCATTTCGGGCATCTGAAGGTCCATGATTATCAGGTCATATTCGAAACCCTCTTCTAATAGTTTTATGGCAACTTTTCCATTGTCGGCAAGATCGGTTTCAATGCCTGTTTTTTTAAGTATATGATAAATTACTTTTTGATTGGCTTCATTGTCTTCCACCACCAAAACTCTTTTTCCTGCTAATCCTTCCTGGTTAAAATTTTCCTGTTTCATCATATTATATTGCTTTGCAACAGTGTGCGTTGCCACTACATATTTTATGGTAAAACTAAAGGTGGTCCCTTCTCCGGGGCAACTGCACGCTTCAATCGCTCCATTTTGCAGCTCAACTAATTTTTTGGAAATGGATAGTCCCAGGCCACTTCCACCAAATTTTCGGGAGGTTCCTGTTTCAGCCTGAGAGAATGATTCAAAAATAGATTGCAGCTTTTCGGGTGCAATTCCAATGCCCGTATCTGCTATACAGAATGAAAGCTCCACCTCATTATTTTGTTGATTAAGAGATTTGACTTCCACGTTGATTTCTCCTGTGGCAGTAAATTTTATGGCATTACTAAGAAGATTGTTGAGTATTTGATTTAACCGGTGCGGATCTCCTATTAATGAATCCGGGGTATTAAGATCAACAGAAACCCGCAGTTTAAGGCCTTTGTCGTTTATTAAAGTTCTAAAAGTACCTATAGTTTGTTCAAGAGTTTCCCTGAGGCGGAAATCAATTTTTTCAATCCTAAGTTTGCCGGCTTTAATTTTTGAAAGATCAAGGATATCATTTATCAAAACCATCAGGCTATCAGAAGATTTTTTAATAACCTGCAAAAAATCCTGCTGCTCATCGCTCATTGAAGTACTTAACAAAATGTTGGTCATTCCAATAATGCCATTCATAGGGGTCCTGATATCGTGGCTCATATTGGCAAGAAACTGTTCCTGCAACTGCTCAGCCATTTCAGCTTTACTTTTGGCTTCAATAAGATGCATACCATAGAGATACCTTTCAGTAATATCGCTTGCAATGCCACCGATGCCATAGATTTTATTATTTTTATCAAATAGCGGAAACTTAACGATCAGTAGATTTTTAGTTTCGTCACCTTGCTGTAACGTTTCTTCAATTTCAACATTCTTTTGTTTCTCGATTACATATTCGTCGATTTCCTTGTATCGTTCTGCTTCATTTTCTTCAACTAAATCAAAATCCGTTTTTCCTATTATTTGGTCTCTTGTAAAATTAAAAGCATCTCTGAAGCTTTTATTGGCAAGTAAATATCTTCCTTCAAGGTCTTTAATAAAAATGATTAATGGAGTATTATCAAAAATGGATTGAAGCCGGAATTCATTCTCTTCTCTTTGTAATTCAATATTTTTCAATTTCACTTCAATTTCTCTTTTTTCTGTAATGTCATTTACAATACATTGAAAACCTTTGGGCTCTTCGTTTTCAGTTAATAAAATGTTTGCCTGTTCGACCCAAATAATGTTTCCCGATTTTACTTTTAAAGGGAATCTTACATTTGATTCATACTCGCGGGATTGCAATTGTTTACTAAATGTATCATTAATATCCAATGCCCATTTTTTATCAACCAGGGTAGAAAAATGCTTGCCGATTATTTCAGAAGGTTCAAATCCGGTGAATGAAGTAATGCGCTTATTGATAAAAGTGATATTTCCATTAAGGTCGGTAGTTAATAACCCAACTCCTGAATTTTGCACCAGATTTTTATATTTCATTTCAATTTGGAGGGTATCTTTTTCAGCCAGTTTCCTTAAGCGCCTGTTCCGGTATACCTTTAATAAGGTGATCAGAATTAAAGAAATAGAGCTCAGGAAAATGATAACGGATGTTCTAAAATTCAGGAGATCAAAAGATTGGCTTTCGCTGAGCAATAAATTTATTTGCTGTACCTGACCCTGTTTGGAATTATTTAAAGACTGATATAATAAGGAAGATAGATTCTTGTTTTTGGTGCTGCCAACAATTGCAGAGGCTTCTTTTTGTGAAAACTTATTTTTCCAAATCATCTCCTGGTGAATATTCAATTTTTCAATCAACAGGGGCATAAAAGGATACTCTTGCGAATTTGATTTAGTGGATGAATATAATTTGCCGGTTATTTCCCCAAGGATGCCAGTTTGTTTTATAGTCTCTTTTTTAAATGAGCTATCACCCGTAATGATATATTTCTGCGTATTGATTTCCAGATCGCTGATAGTGTAAAAAGCACTATCAATATTCTTTAAAATGTCACGGGTTTTACGAATTTGCACAGAATTTTGAGTGGTTTCTTTATAATTCTGATTAATAAAATAAAACAACCCTGCCGATGCAAGAATAACGATGCTAACTATTACTAACTGGTACCTTTGAACTTTCATTGTCGGTTTTTATTTTTGGATATTGAATTAACATAAAACCCTTTTACCAGTCGTAAAAAGATTATGTTTCTTATATTTAAAATAACGTATAAAGGAATCTTTTATTGCAGTATCAGAAATTAAAAAGCAGGGCCTTATTAATTATTTGTAAAAGAGAGATTGAGTTGAGGAATAATTTATTATTTTTGCGCCTCTTTTCTAAGATATCAAAACATATGGCCCCGTAGCTCAATTGAATAGAGTATTTGACTACGGATCAAAAGGTTTCAGGTTTGAATCCTGACGGGGTCACCAAATACAGTAAAGGGTTTCATTAAATTGGAACCCTTTTTAATTATAAATAAAAAGGCCACCCTCTTCAGGTGGCCTTATTTCATTAAAATTGAAATCTTTTATTGATCAGAATCTTTCTGACCTGGAAGAGTGGACTGGCTGCTGTTTGGGGCTTTTACTCTCTTTTGGCCTTTCATTTTTTTGCCTTTTTTCTGATGTGCTTTATAAGCTTTCATTTTTGCATGCTGATCGGGAGTTAAAATACTTTTCATTTGATCTTGCTGACTTTTGCGCAATTCTTTTGACTTTTGCATTTTCTGTTCCTGTGTTAAGCTCGCGTCATTTTTTATCGCATCCCTCTGTTGTTTAAAATTGTTACGGATGTCGTTCATTTTCGTTTTCTGATCCGGGGTAAGGTTCATCATTTTCCCATCTCTTTTTCCATCCTTTTTTCTATGGGTGGAATTTTGTTGAATCTTTTGAGAGGGATTTACATTCCTTTTCACCTGCGCATTACTGTTTGCCGTAAATAAAAAAGTAGCCATTGCAATTACTAATAACTTTTTCATGTTTATATTGTTTAGTTACAGCATAGATGCTAATGAGTAATTAAAGTTTAAAACAGAAATTGTTAAAAGAAGAGTAATGAAAAAATGGTAAACATTGCATCATGAATGTTTACCATTTTCTTTAAGAGACTCATTTTGTATTGCCCTTATCTTAAAAATAATAATTCCCGGTACTTCGGTAATTCCCAATATTCATCATCTACAAGAAGTTCCAGTTTATCCACATGGTACCTTATCTCGTCAAAATGTTTTTTTACGTCATCACAATATCCAATGGCTTTCTCGCGTGAATTTTCCACTTCATTCACTACTTTTCTGGCTTCTATCATGGCTTTCACACGCGTGTTGATAACGTTTATGTGTTCGGAGATTTTAGTGGCAATTAATTTTTGCGCAGCATAATGGCTTTCATCAAAACCAAGTTCCTTTAAACCTCTTATGTTTTTAATGAGAACGTTCTGATATTTAATAGAGGCGGGAAGTACATAAGTACTTGCGAGGTCGCCGATGACCCTGGCTTCTATCTGAATTTTTTTTGTATAATTCTCGAGCCATATTTCGTGACGTGCTTCCAATTCAATGTTGGAATAAATCTGGTAGCGCTCGAAGAGGCTTTTTGATTTATCAGTTACAAAAGTATCGAGCGCGAGTGGTGTGGTCTTTACATTGGCAAGCCCTCTTTCTTCAGCCATCTTTTCCCAGTTGACGCTATAGCCATCACCTTCAAATAAAATAGATTTACTTTCTACAATATATTTCTGGATAATCTGCATCAAGGCAATTTCTTTCTTTTCACCTTTCTCTATAAGAGCGTCCACTGATGTTTTAAATTGGGTCAGGGTTTCGCACATGATAGTATTCAAAACAGTCATTGGACCGGCACAATTGGCGGAAGAGCCAACAGCTCTAAACTCAAATTTATTTCCTGTAAAAGCAAAAGGAGAGGTGCGGTTCCGGTCAGTGTTATCAAGCATTAATTCCGGGATGCTTTTGTGAATATCCAATTTAAGCATAGCCTCATCCTGCTCGTCAAACTTTTGCCCCACGCGTTTCTCTACCTCATTCAATACGCTGCTTAAATATTTACCAATAAAAATGGAGATGATTGCCGGAGGCGCTTCATTGGCTCCTAACCTATGGTCGTTTCCTGCGGAGGCAATAGAGGCTCTCAGCAGGTCTGCATAATCATGAACCGCTTTAATAGTGTTTACAAAAAAAGCGAGAAACATTAGATTGGTCTTTGGTGTTTTGCCTGGTGCCAGTAAGTTTACGCCTGTATTGGTGGCAAGGCTCCAGTTATTATGCTTGCCGCTTCCATTAATTTTTGCAAAAGGTTTCTCATGCAACAGCACTATGAGATTATGTCTTTTGGCAACACGGCTCATCACGTCCATCAGTAAAATATTGTGATCCACGGCGAGATTTACTTCCTCGAAAATGGGAGCACACTCAAATTGTGAAGGCGCTACTTCATTATGCCGTGTGCGTAATGGAATACCTAATTTGTAAGCCTCTTCTTCATAATCCCTCATAAAAGAATACACTCTTTCGGGGATAGCTCCAAAATAATGATCATCCAACTGCTGGCCTTTTGCAGGTGCATGGCCAAATACCGTTCTGCCGGTCATCATCAGATCCGGACGGCCACTGGCAATGCCCGCATCAATTACAAAATATTCCTGTTCCCAACCCAAAGTGGGTGTTACGCTTGTTATATTTTTATCAAAATACTGACACACATCTACCGCCGCTTTTTCAACTGCTACGGATGATTTTAATAAAGGGGTTTTGGCATCCAGTGATTCACCTGTGTAAGAAACAAAAATGGTAGGAATACATAAAGTTTTTCCGTTTCTCATTTCCATAATAAATGGAGGTGAGGAAGGATCCCATGCCGTATAGCCCCGGGCTTCAAAGGTGGCCCTCAATCCTCCACTTGGGAAGGAAGAAGCATCCGGTTCCTGCTGAATTAAGGCCGCCCCGTCAAATTCTTCAAGTGCCGTTCCGTCTCCTTTAAGTGTAAAAAAGGAATCATGTTTTTCTGCGGTGGCGCCGGTTAAAGGTTGAAACCAGTGAGTGTAATGGGTAACGTTCCTTGATTCGGCCCAGTTTTTTAAGGCTGAGGCAATCTGATCGCCCATTTTCCGGTCAATCTTTGTTTGATTTTTGATAGAAGAAACCAGGCTTTTATAAGCTTCATCACTTAAAAATTCCCTCGCTTTTTTTAAATCAAAAACATTTACTCCAAAGAAACTGGTTATTTTCTTGGATTCAGGAACATCTGTAAATTTGGAATTAGAAAATAATTCATGAAGAGCATTAAGACGTAATGATTGCATTTATATGAATTTAGGATGCAAAAAAACAACTTATTTTTTTAAATAACCAACTTATTTTTTTAAAATCAGCTATTTTTTACTAAAAAGAAGAAAAATAAATTACATCTTTTTATTTTTTATGTAAAAATTCCTTGTCAAAACACTCCAATCTATTCCGCATATTATGGGAATCATCAAAAAGATGAAATAAATACTCCTGTACCGCACAATAGCTCCAATTATGGGAATGGTATATCCTATAATCAAAAATAGAGTCATGCTAAAAAAAACGCAGAAACACAGTAATGGATCCGGGGTTATATTTTTTTTTCTGAAGAAAATGAAAAGAAGAAATAATATTCCAAACAAGAAAATTTCCATTGCGAAAGGCAGATACACAAAGCTTTTTATTTCTGTAAAATAAGGACGCATCAGGGAATGATTGATTGCCTGTGGAATATTATTAAAAAAACTTCTGAAGTTGTGATAAAGAGGATTGATGTTTATAGTAGAAGCGCCTTCCTGGGAAATTTTTATAAATTCAATCTGTCTTTCAGAAACATACCGTGGCAGGTCTGTTTTTGACGAAAAAAGTCCTGAACAAAAAAACAATATGGTAATAACGACATATACTCCTGTAAAAGAAATAAGGGTATATTTTGGTTTTCTTTGGGCAATGATCCAGGCTAACAATGCCGGCACTAATGCGATAAAGACAAAACCTCTTAACAGAAGAATGAGTAAAAGAAAAGTGGTGATGGCCGCCAGTCGTTTCCATGAAAATATTTGATTTCTCATTAAAAAAAACAAGTGGTAAATCAACATGGAAAGACAAAGTAAGATGAGCCCGTCACGATGAATCATTGCCGAGAAAAACAGGGCCGATGGTAAAATGAAGACGCAAATGATGAGTTGGTAAACCGATGTGGGAAAAATTTTAATGAATACTTTATATAAAGCCACCACCCCAAAAAAAACGAGAAAATTATAAAACAGGGTATTGATAAAAAAATTTTTCCCGCTACCTAAATCAAAAACTGAAAGCATTTTAATGATCAGATTGCTTCGCGTATCGTTCCAGAAAGATTGGTTGGCTTCCAAAAAACCAGAGTAGCCTTTGTTCCGGGTATCCTCAAAAATATTGGTAAAATATTCTTTTGTATTATTAAAGAGAAGATCATATTCAATGATGCCTTCATTATGAAAAGTAAGGGAATCGGAAAAAGGGTAATAGTATAAATTGAAGTAACAACCTATTAAAGAAGCGAAGATCCGAAGTAAAAACAGGGCAATAAGAATTCGGACGGACAACCCGGATTCTGTGAAAAATTTAATGCGGGTAATTAACCAGCAAAAAAGAATCAAATAAAGAATAAAAAGAAAATAAAACAAGAAGAAATTTTTAGAATGTGGGAAGTTAGTGAAAATATTTACATCGGATTACCCATATAAAGATTAAGAGATTGTAAGTTTGCTTTTTTATACAATTATGGAGATAACATTTGAAACGGCGGAAAAACTTGGACTGAAAAAGGATGAGTTTGAAAAGATCAAAGAGATTCTGGGCCGCACACCGAACTTTACAGAATTAAGCGCTTACTCGGTAATGTGGAGCGAGCATTGCAGTTACAAAAATTCTATAAAATGGCTGAAAACATTGCCACACGAAGGTTCTAAACTTTTGGTGAAGGCAGGCGAAGAAAACGCAGGCCTTATGGATATTGGTGATGGGCTAGGCGTTGTTTTTAAAATTGAAAGCCATAACCATCCTTCCGCTATTGAACCATTCCAGGGAGCAGCCACTGGTGTAGGTGGTATTCACCGGGATATATTTACCATGGGCGCAAGGCCCATTGCTACTTTAAATTCTTTGCGCTTTGGAAATATAGATAGCGAAAAAACACAACACCTGTTAAGGGGCATTGTTCGTGGCATAGGACATTATGGAAATTGTTTCGGCGTACCCACCGTAGGCGGCGAAGTTTATTTTGAAGACTGTTATCATACCAATCCTTTGGTAAACGCGATGAGCGCCGGCGTAGTGCGTTTGGGCGAGACCGTTAGTGCCACCGCTTTGGGAGAAGGGAACCCTGTTTTTATAGCAGGAAGCGCCACCGGAAAAGATGGAATGGGAGGGGCTGCTTTTGCTTCAGCAGATATTCATGAAAACAGCGCTGAAGATTTACCTGCTGTTCAGGTGGGTGATCCATTCCAGGAAAAGAAATTATTGGAGGCCTGTCTGGAAGTAATAAAAACCGGCGCTGTAGTAGGTATGCAGGATATGGGAGCCGCGGGGATTATTTGTTCCACAGCCGAAACGAGCGCAAAAGGCGGCGTTGGAATGGACATTCATTTGGAAAAAGTTCCCACACGCCAAAGGGATTCCGCAACTGGTGGAACGGCGATGAAATCGTGGGAATTACTTTTAAGCGAAAGCCAGGAAAGGATGCTTTTAACCGTGCAGAAAGGAAGAGAAAAAGAAGTAATTGATATTTTTGAAAAATGGGATTTACCCTGTTCTCAAATAGGAGAAGTTACCACTGGCGAAATGCTTCGTTTTTATATGAATGATGTGCTGGAAGCAGAAATACCTGCTGAAAGTTTGGTACTTGGTGGTGGAGCCCCCGTGTATGAAAGAGAGTATGCAGCGCCAAAATATTTTGAAGAAATAAACAAATTTAATGCAGGAAAAATTCCTGTTCCCATGGCGTTACAAACCATTGCTGAACAGTTAATTCAATTACCATCTATTAGTTCTAAGAAATGGATATATGAGCAGTATGACAGTATGGTAGGCGCGGCTAACCTTAATACCAACGCACCATCGGATGCGGCCGTAGTGGCTGTGCGTGGCACACAAAAGGCGCTTGCCCTTACTACGGATTGTAACAGCCGGTATGTTTTTGCCAATCCTTTTGTGGGCTGTATGATTGCGGTGAGTGAAGCGGCAAGAAATATTATTTGCAGTGGAGGAATCCCTTTGGGCGTTACAAATTGCCTCAACTTTGGAAACCCTTACGACCCTGAAGTGTATTACCAGTTTGTAGAAAGCATTAAAGGAATGTCGAAAGCATGCATCAGATTTGATACGCCTGTAACCGGTGGCAATGTTAGTTTTTATAACCAATCACCATCAGGTCCCGTTTATCCAACTCCCACCATCGGAATGGTAGGGCTTCTTGAAAGTTTGGATAATAAAATGTCGCTGCATTTCAAAGAAGGAGGGGATGTTATTTATTTACTCGGAAATAATAAAGAAGATTTTAATTGCTCCGAATATCTGCATAAAATATGCGGTGTGGAATATTCTCCGGTTCCCTACTTTAACCTTGAAGAAGAATTTCGTTTACACAAGACCGTTAGTTTATTGATCAAAAATAAACTTATTCTTTCCGCACATGATATTTCTGAAGGAGGGCTTTTTGTATGCCTTACCGAAAGCGGATTCTTTAAAGGATTAGGTTTTGATGTGGCTCAAAAAGATATTGCAATCAGGAAAGATGCCTATTGGTTCGGCGAAGCACAGGGTAGGGTGGTGGTTTCAGTAAATGCAGATAAGGTAAATGAGTTTGAAGGTTCTTTAAAAGTACCATTTGAGAAATTAGGTACAGTAACATCAGGAGAAATTTTAGTAAACAATGAAGATTGGGGAAACATTTCAGCATGGAAGAATAAATATGATAATGCCATTGGAAATTATTTGAATACGAAGAACGGTTAGGATAAATGAGATAATTTTTGAACACGAATTTTTAATCATGAATTCAAGAATTATTGGACAGGAATTTTAGGACGCGAATTTCACGAATTCAGGGATACGAATCACACAGGTTTTGAACTTGTAATTTAATGGGCAAAGAATTTAATCCAGAAAAGTTTTAATTGCCTTCAAATAAGGATAAGTAATGGATGCAACATCAAATATAGTAGTAACAGGGGCTGCGGGCTTTATAGGCAGTTGCCTTGTTCGTTTTTTAAATGAAGCGGGGTTTAAGAAATTGATATTGGTTGATGAATTTTTAAACAAAGAAAAAAATAGAAACTTAAAAGGAAAAGATTTTGTAACAAAGATTGACAGGGAAGAATTTTTTGATTTTCTGGATACATTAAATCCGAGAGTGACCTTTGTGTTTCACATTGGCGCCAGAACAGATACTACCGAATTTAATTATTCGGTTCATGAGCATTTTAATGTGGAGTATTCAAAAAAGATATGGACGTATTGTTCTGAAAATAAAATTCCTCTTGTGTATGCCTCTTCTGCGGCTACTTATGGAGCGGGCGAGTTAGGATATAAAGATGAGGAAAGTATTATTAAAGACTTAAAACCGCTGAACCCTTACGGGGTTTCTAAAAATGAATTTGATAAATGGGCGCTCAGGCAACAAAAGACACCGCCCTCATGGGCCGGTTTGAAATTTTTCAATGTGTATGGCCCTAACGAATATCACAAAGACAGAATGGCCAGCGTTATTTTTCATTCTTATAACCAGATCATTGATAAAGGATTTGTAAAACTCTTTAAATCGCATAAAAGCGAATTTAAAGATGGGGAACAATTGCGGGATTTTGTTTACGTAAAAGATGTGCTTAAAATTTGTTTCTGGTTTTTAGAATGTTGGCAAAAGGATCCCAACACTTTCATCACAGGGATCTATAATGTGGGTACAGGGAAAGCCCGAAGCTTTAATGATTTAGTAAAAGCTACTTTTTCGGGTCTTGACAGAAAGCCTTCAATAAAATATATTGACATGCCGAGTGATATTCGTGAGACCTATCAATATTACACACAGGCTGAAATGCAAAAAATAAAAGATGCAGGCTATAATCAAAATATGTTTTCCCTGGAAGAGGGCGTAGATGATTATGTAAGAAATTATCTTTCTGAGAAAGTATATTATTAGCGGGCCTCGTAATTTTTATTCCTTTACCATTTTTTTGTAATGAAAATTTCTTGCAGAAATTTCACTTCCATTTTTTTATCCCTTTAGCTGCATCCTTTTAGAACAAAACTTTAAGGAACATTTTAATGAATTTCCCCATTTCGCCAGAACAACAACTGTCAAAGTGAGTTACCTTTGCAAATTCAAAATGAGTTTATATCTATAATAATAAAAATCAAATTTATCATGAGCTTAGTTGGCAAGAAAGCACCACAGATCTCTACGGGTGCGGTTATTAACGGAGAAGAGATTGTTGAGAATTTTAGTCTGGATCAATACATTGGAAAGAAGAATGTAATTCTGTTCTTTTATCCAAAAGATTTTACGTTTGTATGCCCTACGGAAATACACGCCTTCCAGGAAAAACTGGAAGAGTTTGAGCAGAGAGACACCGTGGTTATCGGCTGTTCCACTGATACCGAAGAAACGCATTTGGCTTGGCTGAATACACCAAGAGATAATGGCGGAATTGAAGGAATTACTTTTCCAATGATTGCTGACACTTCTAAAATTGTGTCTTTAAATTATGGCGTTTTAGGAGGTACTTATCATTTTGATAATGAAAATAATTCATGGTCTTTTAAAGGATTGCCCATCGCATATCGCGGTACCTTTTTTATAGATAAAGAAGGGATTGTACGGCATGCATCCGTAAATGATCTGCCTCTTGGAAGAAATATTGATGAATACCTGCGTATTGTGGATGCTCAAATACATGTAGAAAAATATGGTGAGGTATGTCCTGCTAACTGGGAAGAAGGAGAGGAAGCTATGGAGGCAACAAAGGAAGGCGTTTCCAATTATCTGAGCCACGCAAGCATTCATAATTGATTATAATTTTTAAAAGAATAAATTTTATGTTAATAGAATTACAGGAGGATAATCTTCTCCGGGTTTTGCAAGATCATGATGAGGTAGTAGTGCAGTATTCAGCCGGATGGTGTGGTAATTGCCGTTTGATGAAACCCAAATTTAAAAGACTGTCAACTGAAAATGATAAACTTACTTTTGTTATTGTTGATGCTGAAAAGTTTCCGGACAGCCGTAAACTTGCCAGTGTAAAAAATCTTCCCACATTTGCCGGATTTAAAAATGGAACTTTTTTGAACCAGGTACAAACTACTAAAGAAGAACATTTAAAAATTTTGATCAATGAGATTACCGGTAATTAAACAAATTCAAAGATCTTCCTCTGTGGAAGAAATTGAAACCGCCATAAAGGTTTTGGAAAATACTTCGGAAGCTGCGTTATTAAAAGAAGAGGAACTGAATATAATAGGAGAGTTGATTTCAAATATGTGCGGCGCTTTAGAAGTTCATAACCTGGTAAACGAAGGTTTTTCTGAAAAGGATGCACTAAATGCGTTTATGAAAAAAGTAATGGGCTCCATAGACAGGTAACTATTAACCAAAGATTTTATCAGATGCAGGATGAGAGGGAGATTTCTCATCCTGTATTTTTTAGTAGGCTGGTATAATTTTTTTATGCTTCTTCCTCAATCAAATAATTTATTAAACCGGCATGCTTTTTTCGGTAAAGAAATTAAACTCTTATCATGAGCAGTGCATTTGTAAAAGAAAGTGAAGAACAATGGTTGCATGAAATTTCACCCACTTTAAACGCTTTGATTGTTTATCTCACGAGGGAGAATAATGGGGTACGGGTATATGAGCAAAAACATTCTATAGATCCAAAAACATCCCGTGAAATTTTTTCTATGAGCAATGGATTGTCTTATACAAAGGAAAATGACAAATGGGTCATTATTTAGGTGATAATTTTTTGACTTTTTAATAAAAAAATGTTCCATCAAAAATTTCTTTGTCACATTTTTTCTCAATTTTTCCCCAAAATCGTTTTATTACTTTTTACGCTAAAATAATAACTGTAAGTTTGCATGACCTCACGGATTTTTTTTAATCATTTTCCCTTTCCGCGGTCAGTTTTTTAGTCGTTCGATTCAACCTGTTTTGTTTTTTATGGCTGTTTTGAATGGCATTTTATTTTAAAACAAATGTCAAAGAAAATATGGCCAAATACATTTTCGTAACCGGTGGTGTTACCTCTTCATTAGGCAAAGGAATTGTTGCCGCTTCACTTGCAAAGCTTCTGCAGGCAAGAGGTTTAAAAGTTACTATTCAAAAATTTGATCCTTATATAAATGTGGATCCCGGTACTTTAAACCCGTATGAACATGGCGAATGTTTTGTAACGGAAGACGGTGCAGAAACCGACCTGGATCTTGGGCATTATGAACGTTTTTTAAGCATCAATACCAGCCAGGCAAATAATGTTACCACAGGGCGTATTTATCAAACAGTAATTAACAGGGAAAGAGAAGGAGATTATTTGGGTAAAACGGTTCAGGTGGTTCCGCACATTACTGATGAGATCAAAAGAAGGATGATGTTGCTTGGTGAAAGAAATGAGTTTGATATAATTATTACAGAGATCGGGGGAACGGTAGGCGATATTGAAAGCCTTCCTTTTATAGAGTCTGTGCGCCAGATCCAATGGGAACTTCCGGTGGAAGATTGTTTGGTAATTCATCTCACTTTGATTCCTTATCTGAAAGCGGCTAAGGAATTAAAAACAAAGCCTACGCAGCAAAGCGTAAAATTATTAAGTGCTAATGGTGTACATCCAGATATATTGGTATGCCGTACTGAACATCCACTGAATGATGATTTGAAAAGAAAGATCGCCCTCTTTTGTAATGTAAAAGTAGATTCCGTTATAGAATCGGCGGATGCCTCCACCATTTATGAAGTACCGATTTTAATGCTTCGCGAAAAGCTGGATTTGATAGTGCTTAAAAAATTAGAGATTACCAATTATAATGAGCCTGAGCTTTCGAAGTGGAAAGGATTTCTGGAAAAAGTAAAACATCCGGGCAAAAAAGTAACTATTGGCCTTATTGGAAAATACATTGAACTACAGGATGCCTACAAGTCTATTCTTGAATCTTTCATACATGCCGGCGCCATGAACGATTGCAAAGTGCAGGTAATAAATGTGCATAGCGAATATATAACAGAAGAAAGTGTAGAAGAAAAGCTGATGGGTCTCGATGGCTTGTTAGTAGCGCCCGGTTTTGGGTTCAGAGGAGTGGATGGAAAAATAATAGCGGTGAAGTACGCCCGCGAAAATAATCTTCCTTTCTTTGGAATATGCCTGGGCATGCAAATGGCTGCTATAGAATTTGCAAGAAATGTTTTGGGAATTAAAGACGCCGACTCCACAGAAATGAATCCTGATACGCTACATCCTGTAATAGATATGATGGAAGAACAAAAGAAGATCACCATCAAAGGAGGCACTATGCGGTTAGGATCTTATCCCTGCACTATAAAAGAAAATACACTGGCTCATTCCATTTATGGAACTACGGAAATAAATGAAAGACACCGCCATCGCTGGGAATTTAATAATGAATACCTGCAGCAATTTGAAAAAGCCGGAATGATGGCAAGCGGTATGAATATTCAAACAGGGTTGGTAGAAATTGTGGAAATTCCAAACCATCCGTTTTTTATAGGGGTGCAATATCATCCTGAATTAAAAAGCACTGTAGAAAATCCTCACCCCATATTTGTTCATTTTATAAAAGCGGCAAGAGATTTTAGTGAGGCAGGAAAAATGAAAAGTGAAATGAAAATGCAAGGTGAAGTCAGTAATTAATTCAGGAATTTGAGAGATAAGATTTTAGATGGAAGAATAGAACCAATCTGAAGCCTGTACCTAAAGGATTAAGTTTCTGTTTTTAAAATTTGAAATCACTTCCCAAAGAATATTAACATTTTTGTTGGGCACTTCATTAAACCGTACCATTCAAAACTACGTCTATAATGTATCTTTGACCCCTTTTTAAATTTATTTTAAACTCAACTCTGATGATGAAAAAATTACTATTCGTATTTTTTATATTTACAGGTTTTACTGCTTTTTCACAATCTTCTTCTATTGGAAAAAGTGACCCAGATGCGAAAAAGATATTGGATAATGTAAGCGCGAAATTTAAAACCTATAAATCAGTTACTGCCACCTTCTCTCTCAGGATTGAAAATGCTGCCGGCAAAGTTCAGGGAACTAAATCAGGAACGGTAAATATGAAAGGCTCCAAATACCAGGTAAGTATTTCCGGCCAGGAAATTTATAGTGATGGTAATAACATCTGGACTTACGATAAATCTGCCAACGAAGTGCAGCTTACTAAATTTGATCCATCGGCCAATACCATTACCCCGCAAAAAATGTTTACCAACTTTTACGACCGGGATTTCTTATATAAACTGAACAACGAAAAAAAATCGGGTAATAAAATTATCCAGCAAATTGAATTAACACCCGTAGATAAGACGAAAGCCTTCTTCAAAGTATTGGTTGAGATTGATAAAAAATCAAGAAACATTGTAACTACCAAAGTGTTTGAAAAAAATGGTAACCGATATACTTATACCATTACCGGCATGAAAACAAATGCACCTCTTTCTGAATCCTTATTTGTATTTAATACTAAAAGCCATCCCAATGTGGAAGTGGTGGATTTGAGATAAATGCTTCCGGTTTTAAATTGAAGATCGCCTGTGTTTGGGGATTACTTTAGAATTATGGACAAATAATTCCTCCTGACTGTGCAATAATTTCCATGCTTTTAAGACGATGCGGGTTATAGGAAATTTCTTTTTTAATATTACTTCCTTCCATTTTTTTATATCAAGATTGGCTTCACTAACAATAAAATAGCCAAAAACGCTCAAATTCGTCGGCAGTGCGGTTTAATATTAGCTTCTGAAGTTATTACGGGGAATTTACGTTGCCTAACCACGGAACCTGGCAGGAGTGTGTGGTTGTGCTGTTACTAATATTCCGTTCTCTTTTATATATAATTAACTATTTCATTTTTGGAAAATAATACTGGCATTATCTATGATTATTATAAACAAAGGATATTATCGTAAGAAAAATTAATTTTTAATTTTTTTACTCTTAATCAAATAAAAACAAATAAAGTACGTTTATAGGTTATGGGCAAAAGATCAATACTTGTTTTAATTGCCTGTTCTTTTCTTTTCAGTTTTGCCAAAGTGAAGCCAACAGTAAAAGAAAAAATAAACTGGTTAAGTATTGAAGAGGTAAATGTAAAGATGGGAACAGAGTCCCGTCCCGTGTTGATAGACCTTTTTACCAATTGGTGTTATTGGTGCAAAGTGATGGATAAAAAAACGTATAATCGTTCTGAAGTAATTTCTTATATCAATGAACATTTTTACGCCGTAAAAATAAATGCTGAGAGTAAACAAACTATTGAATGGAATAATAAAAACTATTATTACAACGCAGAGAATAAAATGAATGATTTTGCGTTGTATGTTACCAATGGCCAATTGAGTTTTCCGACAACGGTGATTTTCCCGGAAATTAAAAAAGAACCTGCGGCCATTTCAGGATTTATGGAAGCAAAAGAGATAGAACCTATTTTAAAATATTTTGGAGAGGGGAAATATAAAACTCAAAATTTTAAGGAGTTTTCAAAAACATTTAAACAAACATGGTGAAAGCCATTTAAATTATAAAAAACTACACAGGTAGTTTCAACTCGGTTTTTCATAGGATATTGGATTATAACAGGGGTGGATTTCCATCCGGCCCCTTTTTTTAATTATCTTTTCTTTGGATGCAACGTTTTGTAACAATATTTGGTCTGTATAGTTCAGCGTGTGGTAAAAAAGATAAAATAAGTATTAAAACTTATGGCACAAGCCATTTAAAATATTAAGAAACTCTAAAGTAGTTTCAAACTCGGTTTTTCATAGGATATTGGATTATAACAGGGGTGGATTTCAATCCGGCCCCTTTTTTTTTATTAAATCCCGATCCTATCCGGATTTTATTGATGACAGTGGTAAAAAATTATTACGGCTTATATACCATTAGAAAATAATAAGCAACTATTGTTGGCTATTTTTCGACTTAATAACAGATCACAGTATTAATGGTTAAGATTTTTTTGAATTCCGGGCTTCTTTATAGTTGCCCGGTTTTTTTTATCATAAAAAGAGAGGCTGCCTCAAAAGGGTTTTTCTTTTTAATTGAGGGATGAGGATTGAGGGGTTGAGGATTGAAAGATGCTTCATATTCGAAGGTCATTTCTCTATAGGTTGAGATCATTTCTCCATACTTCAGACCATTTCTCTATGTGTTGAGGCCATTGCTGTATGCTTTGAAGTTATTGCTGTACACTTTCAGTTCATTGCTGTATAATTTGAGGCCGCAATTAATAAAAAGTAAAAGAGGCCGTCCTTTTGAGACAGCCTCTTACATTCTTATCCATTCATTTCATCATTCTTCGCCCATTTGTGCTTTTCCAATATGTGCCATATCAGGA
>JBDSOE010000195.1:0-11775 GCA_039915005.1 Ginsengibacter sp. | reverse complement strand
GGAAAGCAATTTTTATGGGTAAGTGAAAAAGACGGATGGCGGCATATTTATGTAATAAACCGCGATGGCAAAAAAGAAACACTGGTTACCAAAGGCAATTATGATATTAAAAACATTAAATCCATAGACGATAAAAAAGGCTATGTTTATTTTATGGCTTCGCCTGAAAACGCTACTCAGCTTTATTTATACAAAACAAAATTAGACGGAACCGGAAAGCCGGAATTGCTTTCGCCGGCAAATTTAAAAGGTACGCACGATTATTATATTTCTCCGAGCGCTAAATTCGCACTGCATTCTTTCTCTAACTATAAAACATTCCCTTCATCAGAGTGGGTCTCTTTAGTAACCAATAAACCTTTAGACGCCCAAAATAATATAGGTAATAATTTAAGGGTAAATGAAAACAGCAATGTTGAATATTTTAAAGTAACTACTGAAGACAGTATTACTCTTGATGGCTGGCTGGTGAAACCCGTGAATTTTGATTCTACTAAAAAATATCCTGTTCTGTTTTATGTATATGGCGAGCCTGGCTCCTCTACCGTAAACGACAAATTTGGTGTGCAGAATAACCGGTTGTTTAATGGCGATTTAAGTATAGAAGGATACTTTGTAATTTCTGTTGATAACCGCGGTACACCTTCGTTGAGAGGATCGCAGTGGCGTAAATCTATTTATGGGAAAATAGGAAGATTAAACATTCATGACCAGGCGATGGCTGCAAAAAAAATATTAGAGAAACCTTATTTCGATAAGAATCGCGTGGCAGTGTGGGGCTGGAGTGGCGGTGGCTCTTCTACCATGAGTTTAATGTTCCAGTTCCCGGAAATTTATAAAACCGGAATTGCCATTGCTGCTGTTACCAATCTTTTATTTTACGACAACATTTATGAAGAAAGATATATGGGATTGCCGCAGGATGATATGGACAATTATGTATTAGGTTCACCTGTTCATTATGCCAAAAACCTTCAGGGAAATTTATTATTCATTCATGGAACCGGCGATGATAATGTGCATTACGACAATGCCGAAGTAATGCTGAATGAACTGATAAAATACAATAAAACTTTTCAGTTCATGCCTTATCCGAACCGCACTCACGGGATTTCCGAAGGAGAAGGTACCACCAAGCATCTATCAACTTTATATTCAGATTACCTGAGAAAATATTGTCCTCCGGGACCAAGATAGAAATCATATTTCTCTTGAATGAAGAAGATAGTTTCTAAAGGTTAAGGTAATTTGTTGAAATAAAAAGAATGCATTACACCCATATAATTATGGTTGCATTTCTTTTAAAGCAGATTTCATTTTTAATACCGAAGCTGAATGGTTTTCTGCCGAAGAAAAGATTTCTTTCGCGTCATTTTCATTTCCATAAAATGCTTCATTGGCTTTTGTATCAATGGAAATGGCTGAGCCGCTTAAACTGATGCCTGCAAATAATCCCTTGCTTCTTGAATAGGAATACACTTCGGCTTCCATTTTATAATCCGTGCTGGCAGAAGAATTGCGGCCAACAGGCCCCGCAGTAACAGAAACATCGCCGCCCAATGTGAAACTTCCTTTTCCTATATCCTGAAGTGTTTCTGCACTTTTAAAAATTAAAACCAAATCAATAGACTGCACGCCAGCCTGAAATCCTACACTCCCGCCTGTGATGGTTACAAATACAGGATCGCTCCACGAACCATCGGAGAGCTTTACCATAGCCAATCCCTTTCCTCTTTTGCCGGCAAGTACAAAACCTGCATTGATTAATTTAGGTACAATAATAATTCCCTCCGTTACTTTTAAAAGTTCTGACGGAATATCTTCTTTCATCTTACCGAAATCCTGTAGCACTTTGGTGGCGGCCTCAATTTTATCTTCCTGTTTTTCCTGGCTCTTTGCTGTAATAAAAGACACCATAAAAAAAATTAATAAAAAAGAAGCAATTCTTATACTTTTCATAACTAACGAAATTGAAATTTAGAAATAATTTTTCAGCTCATTGGTACAACATTAATGCCATTGTGAATCGGTAAAATATTTAAGGACGTAAACTTTTCACATTTTTATAAAAAAAATGGATGGATTGATTAATACAATGTTTTTTGTTCTGATGATTTAAATAGTTTGTCCAAACAAAAAAAGCTGCCCCAAAAATGAGACAGCTTTTTTAAAGCTATTTTAAAAGAGAGATTATTCTGTTGCAGGTGATTCTTCCTTACTTTCTTCTGCTGGGGAAGCCACTTCAGTTTCAGCTGCTGCTGCCGGAATTTCAGTCTCTGCGGTTGGTTAAGGAGCTACCGGTTTTGCAGGTTCCGCTTTTTTTACAAATGCCGGACGGCTACCCGCTCTGGCTTTTTTGTTGGTTTCCTGGCGTTTAGCAAATTCCGCATCGTGCTCCATACTCCATTTGGTAAACTTTTCCATAGCTGCGGCTTCATCAAACAAGCCAAGCGTTACACCACGAAGCAAATGCTTGAGGTATAGTACGCCTTTGAAGCTGAGGATACGCCTTACGGTGTCGGTAGGCTGTGCACCTTTGTGCAGCCATTCCAATGCTTTCTGACGATCTACCTGTATGCTTGCAGGAACAGTTAAAGGATTATAAGATCCTAATTTCTGGATGAATTTACCATCACGGGGGCTACGGGAGTCAGCAACTACTATAAAATAAAAAGGTCTCTTTTTTGAGCCATGTCGTTGCAATCTCATTTTTACAGCCATAAAAAATAAAAATTTTTCTTGGGTTGTTAATTAATAGGGTTTCTAAAAGGACAGCGAAGATAAGGGGAATGTGCTAAAAATACAAATCAAAGAAAATAAATTTAGCGCTCTTTTTTCGCCAGTATTTTTTTTGAGGGTTATTAAAATTTATTTTTTCCCGAATCCTGCCATTTTACCCATAGGCATTTTATTCATCGTTTTCATCATGCTTTTCATCTGGTCAAATTGTTTGATAAACTGGTGCAGCTCGGCAATATCTTTTCCACTCCCTTTTGCAATGCGTTGTTTACGGCTGGGATTTATTAAATCAGGATTGCGGCGTTCTTCCAAAGTCATAGAATTAATCATGGCCTCTATTCCCTTAAACGAATCATCATTAATATCCACATCTTTTATTTGTTTGCCTATTCCGGGAATCATTCCCATAAGGTCTTTTAAGTTTCCCATCTTTTTTATTTGCTGAAGTTGGGTTTTAAAATCTTCAAAATCAAATTGATTTTTCCTGATTTTTTTCTCCAGTTTGGCTGCCAGCACCTCATCAAATTGTTCCTGAGCTTTTTCCACAAGGCTTACAATATCACCCATCCCAAGAATACGCTGTGCCATTCTTTCCGGATAAAAAATATCCAGCGTATCCATCTTTTCTCCACTGCTTACAAATTTGATGGGCTTGTTTACCGTATATTTTATAGAAATGGCC
Organism: Ginsengibacter sp.; assembly: GCA_039915005.1. Lineage (GTDB taxonomy): Bacteria > Bacteroidota > Bacteroidia > Chitinophagales > Chitinophagaceae > Ginsengibacter. Next base: position 8,354 of record JBDSOE010000195.1, on the reverse strand, counting down.
GCACCACCCCGGGTGTCGCCATCCAACTTGGTGAGCACTACGCCCGAGTAATCCAATCGCTGATTGAATGCCGCGGCCGTATTTACGGCATCCTGGCCCGTCATACTATCTACAACGAATAAAATCTCTTTAGGATTTAATATATTTTTAATATTCGCCACCTCAGTCATCATTATTTCGTCAATAGCGAGGCGCCCGGCGGTATCAATAATGACTACATTTTTATTTTTTGATTTTGCTTCCTTAATGGCATTTTGTGCTATGGAAACCACATCTTTATTTTCAGGTTCGCTATACACCTCCACATTTATTTGCGCACCCAGAATGTTTAGTTGTTCGATGGCTGCCGGGCGATACACATCGCCTGCCACTAATAAAGGCGATTTTCCTTTTTTTGTTTTCAGGTAATTGGCAAGCTTTCCGCTGAAAGTGGTTTTACCACTACCCTGGAGGCCTGCGATCAAAATCACAGCTGGGCTTCCGCTTAAATCCAACTCAGTTTCAACGCCGCCCATTAGTTGGGTTAATTCATCTTTAACCAACTTAACCATTAACTGGCCGGGGCTGATGGCATTAATCACTTTTTCGCCCGTGGCTTTTTCTTTTATTGAATCTGTAAATTCCTTGGCAATTTTATAATTGACATCGGCATCCACAAGGGCCCGCCGGATATCTTTTATAGTAGAAGCAATGTTAAGTTCTGTAATTCTTCCCTGGCCTTTTAAATTCTTAAAAGCAGAGTCTAAGCGGTCGCTTAACGATTCAAACATATTTTGAGAAATTAGATTTTTTAAAAAAAATTAAATTGATAATGGGTTTTCTTAACTGGCTGCAAATTTAAGAAAAGTTACAGTGAATACAGTAAGTTTAGACCGGAAGAAGAAAGCGCTTTTAATTACCATTTAATCCGGCAAGTAATTTTTTCCCCTTGTCCGTAACATAGATACACAATAATTTTTTATTGTCTACTATTTCCATTTTGGTTTCTATGAATCCTCTTTTATATAAACCGGAAAGAGAAGATTTCATTTCTTCTGCCAAACAAGGTTTACCCTTATTCGCTTCTTCTTTTTCAAGGCATTCTTTCAGTACTTTAATCATTCTTATAGTGGGCGGGCGGATAAAAGTATTCATGGAAAAATATTTATAATAAAAGAGAAATTGATTTATTCTTTTCCATATTTGGATAAAAGTTAAAAAGAGATGATTGCACAAAAAGCCATAACACAAAATGAAAGCCACAATTTTATAAACTTTGACGGAGATTGATGATTGCACTTATATTCTTTCTTATTTTCCTTTATGGCAATATAAAATTGACGTAAAAGTTTTTTCTGATTTACCAGTCATTTCAAAAGAATCTAAACCTATGACAGCAAATTAAGAAAAGGGATAGAAGTTATAGTAGCAAAGCTTTTTTTATAAATCTGATCTTCAAAACTGAAATGACAAACCTTGGTATTTTAATAGACCCTTTAAATAATCAGATAAAGTTTGAACACTTTAGCACACCCGCAAATATCAAAACTCACTTAACCTCTCCACATACAGACCAATGTACATTGCGCAATTTTTAGATAAAATCAACATTCTTAGGCTGTTTTATTTTTATAAACTGTCCCTCAATTGACCCTACTAATTAAAAAAGCCTCTCAAACTCACTGTTTAAAAGGCTTTTAAAATTTACTTTGTTGTCCCACGAGGATTCGAACCTCGACATACAGAATCAAAATCTGTTGTACTGCCTTTATACTATGGGACAAAGGTTGGCAAAAGTAAGGGTAACCACTATATTTTCAAAGATAGAGATGTGAATTTTTTAAACAAAAATTTTCACGCTTTAGCTATTCTATTTCTTTATCTTCTTCCTCTTTCAATTTCTTAATAAATTCAAGGGCATCGGGCACCACATCGCACATGATGGTTATAATGGCGCCGGGTCTTACATTCTTATAAGCGTGCATGATAGCCTCTTTTTCTTTGTGAATGATGGTCAATGGAATATCCTGTCCTTTTTCCTCAAGAATACCCTCTACTAATAAATTCACGATTTCATCCGGAGTTCGGCCCCGCATATTTTTATCCTTGCGAATAATGATTTCGTCAAAATTTCTTGCGCTTATTCTTCCTATTTCCCGGATGTCATCATCTCTCCTGTCGCCGGTACCACTTATAATACCTATTTTGTAGGTAGCGTCTAATTTATTTACAAAATCGCAGAGCAAGGTAAGTCCGGCAGGATTGTGGGCAAAGTCAACTAAAAACTTAAAATTTTTAAACTCAAATAAATTTAGCCTGCCGGGGGTTTGTATAGGCGATGGAATAAATGTTTGCAGCCCGAGTTTAATATCCTCAAGCCCTATTTCGCTTAAATAACAGGCCAATACTGAAGGCAGTACATTCATAATGTTATGCGATGCCTTGCCGCCAAAAGTGATTGGTATATCTGTCACTTTTTCAACCCTTATTTTCCAATTCCCTTTCATTATGGTAACGTAATCATTCTCAAATACCGCTGCAATACCTCCCTTGCTGCAATGCTGTTTGATCCGTTTGTTGTTTTCATCCATACTGAAAAGTGCCACCTTACAATCCAGATTTTTTCTCATGGCAAACACAAGGTCATCATCCGCATTTAAAATGGCATATCCGTTTCTTGTTACCGTTTCAGGTAAAACTGCTTTCACTTTTGCCATTTGTTCTACCGATTCTATTCCTCCAAGCCCAATGTGGTCGGCAGTTACGTTGGTTACAATGGCAATATTACATTTTTGAAATGCCAATCCATTTTTGAGAATGCCACCTCTTGCACATTCAAGAACTGCAAAATCAATGGTAGGGTCTTTTAATACAAATTCTGCACTCTTAGGACCGGTACAATCGCCCTTCATCATTATTTGGTTCTGAATGTAAACACCGTCCGAAGTAGTAAAGCCTACCTTATGGCCTCCGCTTCTGCAAATGTGTGCAGTAAGCCTGCTGGTAGTGGTTTTTCCATTGGTGCCGGTGATGGCAATAATGGGTATTTCTCCGGTGTGGCCCCGCGGGAAGAGCATGTCAATCACGGGCTCCGCCACATTTCTCGCTATCCCTTCTGCAGGTTCCACATGCATTCTAAAACCCGGCGCCGCGTTTACTTCCAGTACGGCACCCCCGTTTTCAAACAAAGGGGTTTTTAGATCGGAGGCTATTACATCTATTCCGCAAATGTCCAGGCCTATTATTTTTGCTATTCTTTCTGCTAAAAATATATTTACCGGGTGCACCTGGTCAGTAACATCCGTCGAAGTACCGCCCGTAGAAAGATTGGCCGTTGGCTTTAACAATACCTGTTCGCCTTTTGAGGGAACGGTTTCTAAATGATAACTTTTTTCATCAAGCATTTTTTTGGTAAAGCCATCAATTTTTATCTGGGTTAAAACTTTTTCGTGGCCATAACCTCTTCTCGGATCTTTATTGGCCTCGTCTATAAGCCATTGGACGGTATGTTCGCCATCCCCGGTTACCGAAGCCGGCGTACGTAAGGCTGCGCAAACAAATTTGTAATTGATCACCAGGATTCTAAAATCAAACCCGGTAATGTATTTTTCGCAAATAACGTATTTCCCATATTCTCTTGCTGCTTCTAATGCGATTTCTGCTTGTTCCCTATTGATAATATTGGTTGTGGCGCCTTTACCATGATTGCCATTAAGCGGCTTAAAAACCAGAGGGTAACCTACGGATGCTATGGCGTCATCAACCGTTTCATCGGTGTAAATTAGTCTGCCTTTAGGCACAGGAATTTCTGCTGCAGAAAGAAGATTTTTGGTTTCTTCTTTATCTCCGGCAATATCTACGGCTATGCAGGAAGTAGTACTGGCAATAGTAGCCCGTATTCTTTTCTGATGCACACCGTAACCCAGCTGTACCAAACTTTGTTTATTTAACCTGATGTAGGGAATTCCCCGTCTCACTGCTTCCTCTACGATGCTTCCTGTAGAGGGCCCCAGCCGCGTGTCTTCACGAATTACCCTCATTTGCTGCACATCAGCTTCCAGATTATAGGGAGAGCCGTCCAGAATATGTTTCACTAAATTAAAAGCGGATTTTGCAGCAAATACGCCTGCTTCCTCTTCCATGTAATCAAATACCACAAAATACTCTCCTTTTTTGCCAGTGCCTCTTGTTCTTCCAAAACCCATATCCATACCGGCTAAGGTTTGTAATTCTAATGCTACGTGTTCTATTACATGTCCCATCCAGGTTCCTTCTTTTACGCGTGAAAGAAAACCTCCGGGAACCCCCTCGCTACAACGGTGTTCATAAAGGCCGGGTAACATCTTTTCCAGCTTTTCTTTAAATCCAACAATCTTATTGGTAGGCGAATGTTCCAATTCTTCCAGATCTAATTTTATTTGAATCAGTTTGGGCCGGCGTATACTCCAGTAGTTAGGGCCACGAAGTACTTTGATGTCTGATATCTTCATAAAGAACCATTATTTATTTTAGAGAAATTTTATTTAAAAGATTTTAAAAAAACTGTTTTGAGGAGTTAGGAAAATGTTGTTTGCAAGATTTAAAAAGTAACAAAAGGTAAGGTAGAAAAATGATGTTCAAAAAAATTAGAAGTTTTTGAACAATCTGGTTCTACTTATTGCGTTACTTTTGTAAATAGTATTTATTTTGACAGTGAAGCGTACTAAAATCTATTGATAGATAAGAATGAATTGGGCGCGGCTGTTTATATCAAAATTGAATGCATGCAAATACCGCAAGGAAAGCTTTTTACCATTGGAGGCGCAGAAGATAAAGGCGTTGATCTGGAAAAAGGAGAAATGGTAAGAAACAATCTGAATTTTTTTGAACTGGGAATCCTTCGCCGGATTGTAGAAGAAGCCGGAGGACCGTCCATACGAATGGAGGTGATAACTACTGCTTCCATGATACCTAACCAGGTGGGAGAAAATTACCTGAATGCTTTTGGAAAGATCGGTTGTACAAACGTGGGCCTTATGCCCATTCGAAACCGTTCAGATGCTATGGAAGAAGAATACATTGAACGCATCAAAAAATGTAATGCCATAATGTTTAGTGGAGGAAACCAATTGAGATTGTCCGCCACTTTTGGGGGAACCCAGCTTTTGGAAATAGCCCTTAACCGTTATAATGATGAAAAAAATTTTGTAGTAGCCGGAACTTCAGCCGGCGCTATGGCCATGAGTAATACCATGATTTATGAGGGAAACGCCACGACCGCTCATTTAAAAAGCGAAGTAAAAATTACGACAGGTTTAGGTTTTATGGATGACGTGATCTTCGATAGCCATTTCGAAAAGCGGGGAAGATTTGGAAGGCTTGCACAAGCAATTGCCAGTAATCCCTCTGCAATAGGAATTGGATTGGGAGAAGACACCGGCATGTTTATAAAAGAAGGAAACATAATGGAGGCCATTGGCAGCGGCCTTGTAATGATTATAGACGGCCACGATATAAGGCATAGTAATATCGCTGATATTCCTGATGGTAATCCGATAAGTGTTGAAAATATCAAGGTGCATTTTTGTGAAAAAGGAAATGGCTACCTTTTAAAAGAAAGAAAATTCATTGCTGATATATCGAAGTACTATGAGAAAGAAAATTCTCCCAGTAAAAAGAGTTTGAAAATAGCTACAGGGTAAGGAAGGGATAAAAATTTATCCTTACAGAGCCAAAAGATCAGCCTATTTTGTAAGGAAGGATTTCTTTAGGCTATCCTCTTTATAAAGTTTGTTTCAACAGGACTAAAGTCTATAATTACAAAATGAGTCAACCCTATAATTTTGAGATGTTCGCCTGTTTTTAACCAGATGGATATCTGATAAAAGTTTTTAAATCTTTTGGACGCCGTCCGGCCTGCAACTATGAGAGGCTGCTCAATAAAAAGTGAACAAACTCGAATCAATGGTAGAAAGATCTATGCAAAGCATATCCATAAAGTATAATAGTTTTAATAATATTTTTATCTTATAATTTTTGCACGTGGAAAGTGCATACATTTTCAATAATAAGTTGCCAATCCCTCCCCCGTAAAAATGGGTTCCATTTTGTTGAGTTTTCTAAAAATTTTGGTGCCACATAATTGAATCTTGGTGGAGAAAAAGAGAATTTAATATCACCATCAATGTTTTTTTTTAGAAAAAAAAGTTGGTCTCCATTCATTTATGATTTTATTTTACCAGCATTCTTTTCTATTTTCTTGGTATTGTATTATTGTATGGCTGCAATTCTAAAAAAGATTATGATGCAGTTTTCAAGAACCCAAATCTGTTTTGTCAAACAGTTTACCAATTGAACGGAGTGGTAATGGGAAATAACTTTAGCCCAATCGTGGCATCCAGAAATTATTTATATGCAAGTGTAGCTTCCAATGAAGTAATCGCAGCCGGCTATCCGGATAAATACCACTCATTGGCCGGGCAGGCAAAGGGATTAATGTACATTCCTAAACCGTCTGCCGATAAAAAAATTAATTTTGAATTCGCCTCTTTATTGGCTTATTGCAAATTGGGCAGTTCCGTTACTTTTCCCGAAGGAAGTATGGATGTGTATGTTGACAGCCTGAAAAAGTTGGCAAAAGACCATGGTATGCCCGATGAAATGTTCAAAAACTCAATTGCTTTTTCAGATACCGTTTCATTTGTGGTTTTACAATGGAGTAATACGGACCATTATGCACAAACCAGAAGTGCCGAAAAATATACGGTAAATGATAAAGAAGGAAGATGGGTTCCTACGCCGCCTGCCTATTCTTTAGCAACGGAGCCTTATTGGAACCAAATACGGCCGGTTGTTTTGGATAGTGCCGGCCAGTTTTCTGCACCTCCTCCCTATGTATTCAATGTAAAGGACAGTAACAGTGATTATTACAAACAGGTAATGTTGTCCAAAAATGCAATTGAAAATCTTACGCCAGAACAAAAACATATTGCCGATTTCTGGGATGATAACCCATTTAAATTGAACGTATCGGGCCATGTAATGTTTGGGAAAAATCTTTCAGAACTTTTAGTGCTCACATCCTATAAAATAAAATTTAATTACTCCTGTTTCCCATTTAAATATATAAATATTAATTGTACATTCGGTATAAATTTATTTTTAATTCCATGCATAACTGGCAAATAAAAACTTCTCTGTTTCTAAATTATTTTGTTTTTGCCATTCTGCTAAATAGTGTAGGCACCGTTATATTGCAGGTTCAAAATAATTATGGGATTACGCAAGGTTCAGCCAGTATTTTAGAAGCATTTAAAGATCTTAGTATCGCTATCGCTTCTTTTTTGGTAGCCTCTTACATTTCGCGCATTGGATACAAACGTTCTATGCTATTGGCACTGGCATTTGTTATCATTGCCTGTTTATTAATGCCATTTATTGGAGGCTTTGCAATGACCAAGCTTCTCTTTGCCATTACCGGCGTTAGTTTCGCTTTAATAAAAGTTTCTGTTTATGCAACTATTGGGCTGGTAACTTCCAATAAAAAAGATCATGCAAGCTTTATGAATTTTATTGAATCCTTTTTCATGATAGGAATTCTGACGGGCTATTTTATTTTCAGCGCATTTGTTGATAATAGCGATCCGGCTTCCACCTCGTGGCTACATGTTTATTATTTATTAGCAGGTATTTCTGTTCTTGCTTTTATACTATTGGTAAGCGCCCCCTTAGATGAGTCTTCCGTGAAAAACAAAGAAACAAAATCATTTGTAAAGGATTTTACTGACATGATAAAGCTATCCATTCGCCCGTTAGTTTTAATTTTTATAATCAGCGCATTTATTTACGTATTGATAGAACAAAGTATTATGAGTTGGCTGCCAACGTTCAATAGCCAGGTACTGCATTTATCTACCACATTAAGTATTCAGATGGCGAGCATACTGGCAGCTTCTACCGCACTCGGAAGATTTATAGCAGGAATTATTTTAAGAAAAATACATTGGTTGAAAGTGCTCATCGGATGTTTATTAATTGCAGCCATTCTCATATTATTGGTAATCCCTTTAGCTTCAAAAATACAGATTGGTTCTATTGATAACTGGCTTGATGCGCCAATGGTTGCTTATATTTTCCCTTTAATAGGGTTATTACTTGCGCCGGTTTACCCAGCCATTAATTCAGTCATTTTAAGTTCATTGCCATTGAGGCAACATGGCCCAATGAGCGGATTGATAGTTATTTTTTCTGCTTTGGGGGGCACTACTGGTTCAATAATAACCGGCCATATATTTGAAAGCTATGGAGGACAAACCGCATTTTATTTTTCCTTGATACCAATAGCCCTTCTTATCATCTCCCTGTTTTTTTTCAATCGGTTACAAAAGAAAATAATA
>JBDSOE010000175.1:0-11901 GCA_039915005.1 Ginsengibacter sp. | reverse complement strand
GAGAATTTAATTCGTGTAATTCGTGTTTAAAAATTCGTGTTTAAAATTTGCATAATAAAAATAAATACCCTTTGATTTTCCCTATATAAATTGAAGGTTGATTACTAACCAATAATAAAAAACCCTTCGGGGAAAGGAGGAACCTTACTATGATACAGTTTGATTTGCCCAAAGAGCAATCGTCTATTCTTAAAGTAATAGGCATAGGCGGTGGTGGCAGCAATGCCGTTAATCACATGTACAGTCAAAATATTGATGGCGTTGATTTCATCATTTGCAATACAGATGCGCAGGCCATTGCCAACAGTAGTGTGCCCAATAAAGTGCAGCTAGGGCCGCATTTAACACAGGGCCTCGGTGCCGGCGCTAATCCGCAAATAGGCCGTGAGGCTACAGAAGAAAGCCTTGAAGAAATAAAAAAGATTTTGGAAGTCAATACCAAAATGGCTTTCATCACCGCAGGTATGGGTGGGGGCACAGGAACCGGGGGAGCACCCATTATTGCTAAAATTTGTAAAGACCTCGACATTCTTACGGTGGGTATTGTTACCACTCCCTTTGCTTATGAAGGCAAAAAAAGAATTGCCCAGGCGGAAGAAGGCATTAATAAATTGAAGGATCATGTGGATACGCTTTTGGTAATAAGCAATGATAAATTACGCCACCAGTTTGGAAATCTTACCATGAAGGCGGCTTTTACCAAAGCAGATAATGTGTTGGCTACAGCAGCCAAATGTATTACCGATGTAATCAACAGCACTGGCCAGATCAATGTGGATTTTGCCGATGTATGTACGGTGATGCGCAATGGTGGTGTGGCCATCCTGGGCAGTGCGGAATGTGAAGGAGAGAACCGTGCTCAGAAAGCGATTGAGGATGCGCTCAATTCTCCTTTACTGAATGATAATGACATTCGGGGAGCTAAATGGATACTAATCAATATAAATTCTGCTGAAGGTGAATTTGAATTTACCATGGATGAAGTGGAAACTATTCAAAATCATTTGCTGGGTCAGGCAGGTGAAGATTCTGATGTGATACTTGGATTGGGATATGACAATTCTTTAGAAAATAAAATCGGGATAACCCTTATTGCCACAGGTTTTGAAAATAAAGAGCCTTTTGATAAAAAAGAAGAGCCGGCAGCCGAAGTAAAAAAAGAAGTGGAGAAAGTAGTGATGGTTTTGCAGCCCGAAGAAAAGAAAAAAAACAGCCTTCCTTTTTTTCTGTTTGATGAAAAAAATGAAGAAGTGGTTGATGAAAATGAAAAGATTGTTGATGAAAAAGAGAAGGAGCCCAAAGGCTTTAAGACTTTAAAAGAGGAGGATGTATATGCTTCTTTGAGAAATGAGAAGCCATTTGAAAAAGAAATGATGCCGAAAATAGTCAACAACGAAAAAGCAGGGAGCGTAAATTTACGAGAAGAAAATGCGGAAATTACTGTTGATAAATCGTCTGAAAATATTGTTTATTTCCAATTATCTTCGGAGCCTGATCCAACCATCTCTTCGGAAGCTAACTGTGTTCAACCAAAGGCTGAAAGCTTATATCAAAAAAAACAACCTGAAATTATTAATAAAGACGCTAGCACCGCCCAAACGTCAGGCGGTTATTTGGCCAAACCTTTACAGATTTATGCAGAGGAAAAGCTGAAACAAGAATCCAAAGCCGTTGATGAACCAGCCCCGTTGCAGCCATCTAAACAGGAAGACGAGCCTGTTATAGAAATGCAATTGGTGGTAAAGAATTCCCATGAGGTGGTGGAGGATGAAAAGGAAGAGAAAGTACACCAAACAATGCCCATCATGATGTCGTCTGTTGAGGAGCCGCCGATGGTGGACGAAACAGACGAATTAAAGCGCCGGGCTATGGATCGTATAGCAAAGTTGAGGAACCTTTCCTTTAACGTAAATACTGCCGATCCTAACAATGAGTTTGAGTCTGTTCCTGCTTACCTCCGCCGCAATATGGAATTGCACAATTCCATTGCCAACGTAGAAAGCTTCTATACCAATTATACTGTAAAATCTGATGAAAATAATAAGGCTGAAATAAGTACCATCAATACTTTTTTGGATGGGAAAAAACCGGATTAAAAAGGAGGTCAATTGATTTAAGAGCTTAGGGCTTTTAGTTTAGCCCCGATCCTGGTTTAGTGATCACATAGTGCAAAAAGCAGAGATAAAATTCTCCTGTTGTACCATTTAATCATGCCGGCTTAATTCAGTCAAAATATTTTAAAAGATTTATTTATTGTCTTTAAATGATAACTTAATAACCATAATTTTTTGTGGGGCAGCAACCTATTCTTTTGGATAATTCCTTTTTAAAACAAAACTTTGTTTTACTCAAATTCACCTACTTTTATGAATCAAATCACATGTATTAATGCACGTGTTTTAAGAGAAAACAATAATCAAATCTTTACAACATCTTCTAATATTTATCAATCATAAACAGATTATTATGAGAAAAATTCTGGCCTTAATGAATGTAATGGGTGTAGTCCTGCTTTTTAGCTCGTCTGCAATGGCTCAGGAAAGAAACATAACAGGAATTGTTACTAACCAGGCAGATAATGCTGCACTTGCAGGTGTATCAGTTTCTATTAAAGGAACGCAAAATGCTACTATAACCAATGATCTTGGGTATTATTCAATACAAGCAAAAAAAGATCAGGTACTCATTTTTACTTTTATTGGATTTACTAAACAAGAGATTACTATTGGCAATAATGCTGAAGTAAACGCCCGCCTTGTTCAACAACAACAACGATTGGATGAAGTTATTGTTTCAACAGCTTTTGGCATCAAAGCCCAAAAAAGAACGCTGGGTTATAATGTACAGGAAATATCTTCAACAGAATTGAGCAAGGGTAAAGAAAATAGCTTTATCAATGCATTGCAGGGAAAAGTAAATGGTGTTAATGTAACATCTGCGGGCGGTGCACCCGGCTCTGGTACTGATATTGTAATACGGGGTATTTCGTCATTGAACCCTGGTGCTAATAACCAACCACTAATAGTTATAGACGGCATGCCGGTAGATAACTCTACCGTAAATGCCAATGTACTACCAAGTAATGGTACCAATGGCAACCAGGCAGGAAGCAGGGATCAGTTTGGTACACCCAACCGCGGGTTGGATATTAACCCTGATGATATTGAAACCATATCAGTTTTGAAAGGTGCCGGAGCCACAGCCCTATACGGTTTACAAGCTGCAAATGGCGCTATCATCATCACCACAAAAAAAGGTACCACGGGTAGAATGGCAGTAACTTTCAATACTTCTTATGCCAACGATTATCTTACAAAATTCCCGGAAATACAAACTAAATACAGGGAAGGTTCAAATGGCCGTAGAGGCATAAACGCAAATGGTACTTTATCTACTCCCTTTCAAACTAACGGTCCTTTAATTACCAATGAAACGGTTTATAAGAATTTTGAGAATGCATTTGACAATGGGTCAAGGTTCAACAACTCTTTAAACATACAGGGAGGTAATAATAAAACGACCTATTACAGTTCAGTTTCTGGCTTAAACCAAAAAGGAATTGTGCCTACTACTTCTTATGACCGCTATACTTTTAAATTAGCAGGAACCAGTCAACTCGCATCCAATCTAAGTGTAAATGCATCGGGTACGCTTACTTCTTCAAATACTGTTGCGCCATCAGCCGGTGATAAAGGTATTATGACCGCATTGATTTATCATACTACAACCGTGGATGTAAGGGATTATTTAAACCCCGATGGCACAATGAAAGTGTATTCTCCGGGTATTATTGATAACCCCATTTATGTAGCGAGATTTAGTCAGCAAAAAAGCGGACTGTTCCGGCTTTTGGGCAATGTTGGATTTACCTACACCATCATCCCAAGATTAAAATTAGATTATAAGATTGGGGCAGATTTTTATAGTGATAATAGAACCCGTGTAGTACCGGGGGCACTTTATGCCGGGGCCCCAACGCTTGATCTGGCGGGTGCCACAGGAGGCTATATTGCAGAAAACAGAATTAATTTTAAAGATGTTACCTCCAACGCCTTTCTTACCTGGCAGGATAATTTGGGTGATGATTTGAATTACAGCATTCTTATAGGAAACACTATGCAAACTACCTACACAGATTTGATTAGTGCAAGAGGCGAAGGTTTCGCATTACCAAACTTTTATGACCTTAGCAATACAGCTAACTTATTTAATTCAGATAATACCACCAGAAGAAGGTATGCAGGTGTTTTTAGTGAAGTGAAATTTGGTTATAAAAATGCTTTGTTTGTATCCCTTACGGGCCGTAACGACTGGAGTTCTACATTGCCTTATAATCACAATTCATTCTTTTACCCTTCAGCAAGTCTCAGTTATGTATTTACCGAGCAGTTAAATATTCCTAAGAATGTTTTGAATTTTGGAAAGGTTCGTTTTTCTTATGCTCAGGTGGGTAAAGATGCGCCGCCATATAGTGTAGGTACTTACTTTCTTTCCGCCGCAGGATTTCCGTTTAATTCTTTTCCGGGATCCAGGAGGTCTTCGGTATTTTATGACCCTAATTTAGTTCCTGAAAAACAGAAGAGCTTTGAACTGGGTACCGAGCTTCATTTTTTAAATGACCGGTTAAACCTTGACGTATCCGTATATCAAAGTAAGAATGAGGACCAGATACTTTCTGTACCTATTTCATACAACAGTGGATATAGTACTTATCTTACTAATGCAGGCTCCATCCAAAACAGGGGGATCGAAGTAGAGATGAGTGGTGTGCCGGTAAAAATTAAAAACTTTAGATGGAATGTAACACTCAACTGGTCTAAGAATGTAAGTAAGGTGTTATCAATAAAGGAAGGCATTAGCAGCATACCATTTTATAGTGAGGGAAGGATTGACAATAAATTGGTGGTAGGCGGGGCAGCGGGTGATTTGTATGGTATAGCCTACAAAAGAAATGATAAAGGCCAATTGATTATTTTGCCTAATGGCTTTCCGGATATCACACCAACTTCTGCTGACCAATGGGTAAAGGTTGGTAACTCCACCCCAGATTGGATAGGCAGCATGATCAATAGTATTACTTATAAAGATTTTACACTTTCTGCTTTATTAGAAGTGAGACAGGGTGGAGACATGTTTAACGTAACCATGCGTAATGGTATTCGTAATGGTGTATTGAAAATTACCCAGAACCGTTATAAGCAAATAACATTTAACGGAGTTATGGCCGATGGTTCTAAAAACACTACTCCGGTAATTCTTGATGAAAATTATTATAGAAACGCCAATTTATTTAATAATATTGGCGATGTAATTATACAGGACGCCAGTTGGGTTCGCTTGCGCAATGTAACATTAGGATATACAATCCCAACAAAATTAATATCCGGGTTACAAATCGTTAAATCATTAAACTTAAGCGTTACAGCCAGCAATTTCATCCTACATACACCTTATGTAGGTTATGATCCCGAATCTACAGCTTATGGTACGGGGTATAATGTATATGGATTTACCGGTAGTAGTATTCCCAACTACAGTTCTTTCATTTTTTCACTAAATGCCAACTTTTAAAATCATCTATTATGATACATAAAATAGTAAAATTTATTATTGCAGGTTTGTTGATTTTCCCGATAAGCAGTTGTAAAAAATTTGTAGAAAAAGGGAATGTAAATATTAATCCCAACGCTGCAAGCTCTACTACTTTGAAAAGCCTGCTGCCGGCATTAATAGATGCTACAGCCACTAATTATTATGCTGTTGCGTATAATACAAGTATGTTTAGTCAGCAAATGGCTTCTTATACTTCAGGGCCAAGTAATATTGATAAAAACATAGATGTAAAGCTGGATGTGATGCAGGGGGTTTATCAAAATGCACTAACCAATGCTACTGTATTGCTCGATTTGGCTGCTACTAAAAACGCATCTTATTATACAGCTATTGGTAAAATATTATTGGTTTCAAACCTGATGCTGGCTACGGATGTATATGGCGACGTTCCTTTTTCGGATGCTTTTAAAGCCCCGGCAGTTCTATACCCAACGTACGATAAGCAACAGGATCTTTATCCGCTTATGCAGAAATATCTTGATGAAGCTATCACTGCGGCATCGGCTCCTGCAACCGGTGACTTGCCCGGCGGTGATGATTTTTGCTACAATGGGGCGATGGCTAAGTGGATTGGCGCAGCCAATCTTTTAAAAGCAAGGCTGTTTATTCATACTACAAAAAAAGGGGTAGCCGCCGCAGCTACCGGCGCTATTGCAGCGTTGGCAAATAGTATTTCTTCCAATGCCAATGACATGGCTTTAGTTTATAATTCACGGAATAAAAATCCGTGGGCAGCCAATATTTCATTAAAAGTGATTACAGGTAATTTTTTTATAACCCCATCTAAAAGGTTTGTAAATACCATGAATGGCACCTATTACCCGGGTTTGATAGATCCAAGATTACAGTTTTTGATGGATAAAAAAAACAGTTCAACTTATGATGGTTTAGCTAATGGCGGCGGCAATACAGGAAATACAGTTGATATAACCACTAATACTTATTATGCTAAAGAGACATCTCCTTTGTTGATGGCCACTTTTGCTGAAAGAAAATTTCTGGAAGCAGAGGCGCTGTTTTTAGCAAATGGAGGAACGGCCACCTCCATAGGAAGCACACAGGCGGCCTATGATGCCTACATAGCAGGCATTACCCAAAACATGATCAAACTAGGTGTAGCTACGGCTGACATGAATGTTTACCTGACAAATCCTTTGGTAGCTGTAGGTCCTGCGGCACTTACAATGGAGAATATTATGCATGAAAAGCAAATTGTATTATACCTCAATCCGGAATCATGGGTGGATGTTCGCAGGTACGATTATAATCCTGCAGTGTTTGCAGGAATGGACTTGCCATTAAATCAATGGTCCGGTATGAATGGGCAATTTATCCGGAGGTCTGGATTGCCCAATGATGAATTAGGCCGAAATCCAAATGCCGGTTCCAGCAATAAATTAACTACAGATAAAGTTTGGTGGGACCAATAATTGAATCATTATAAATAAAATTAAACATGAAAAATATAATTAAAATAGCTGCAATTATTATCATGGCATTTGCATTTAATGCTTGTGAAAAATCTAAAGATTTTATTGCCGATAACTCCACACCAACAGGTGTTGGGTATCGGCCGGTGTTTACTAACCCGTTACGAGATCAGGCAACTACGGCATCAATAAACGGAGCAAAATATTTTGCCAATACTACATTTACAACCGAGCTACAGTTCTGGTCTGAAAGCCCGATAAAAGAAATAAATCTGTACAATACTATCGGATCAGGAACAAGAACCTTAGTGAGTAAAACACCTTATGCCTCAGCATTTTCTCAGTTTAAAAGAACCGATACTTTATTGGTAAGCTACACCACACCCACTTATATAATTGCTCCAATCGGTACTAAAATTAAGCTGGACTATGAAGTTTTAAATGTGAATTCACTAAATGTAATACAATCGGCAACCATCACAATTAAGTGAGAATTTTTTTATGAAAGGAGCCTGGATCTAATTAAAACAATAAACGTTTCATTATTCAATTCTGTTTTACAGTATAAAAAAAGAGTTTAAGAAACGACAAATTTATCAGTTTGCTTTTTCTATTTTTTCCTGTGGAATTAGCTATGCTTTATAGGTCATTCTCTTGTTAACCTGTAAATTAAGATTGCAGCACGGGATATTAAAACCGGAAATTCGTTAAGGTTCATTGTTTCACCTGGTGCGTGTGCGCCTTTGCCGCTTGCGCCAAGGCCATCCATACAATCCAGGTATTTTGCTATATAAGAAATATCCCCTGCGCCCCGGGAGCCGGGATCATCTCCTTTTATTTCTCCGATCCCCATATCTCTCCCTATTTTACTTATTATTTCCACCAGTTTATTATTTCCGGCTGTAGGTTCCATAGATGGAATGCCATCGGAAAATGAAATTTCGGCACTGGTACCCGGTAAATTATTGGTGCCGGTTATCCGTTTCATTGTTGCCCTTGCTGTATTTTTTTGAGCTTCAGTAAGAAAGCGAAGGTCACCTTCTACTAATGTAGAGGATGCTATAATATTATCTTTTCCAACAGTCTCCATACCTCCGGGTATTTCCCTTATCTCTGTACCGCCTGCAATTAATCCGGGGTTAAAAGATAAATATTTTTCAGCGCTTAAAACTGTTCTTAATGAATCAAGAATACGGGCCGTTTCAAATACTGATCCGTAACCGGCACTTTGGCCAAAGATACCGGCAGAGTGAGCCTGCTTACCCAACACGTTTAGTTTCCATGAACTCACTCCTCTTCTGCCGGTAACTACGGTGTTTAATCCCTTGGCGCCTTCAAAGCCTAAAGCAATATCATGAGCGGTTGCCCTTGTTATAAAATCAGCCCTTGCAACACTTCTGGGGTTGCCGCCCTTTTCTTCATCGCCTGTAAAATAGGCAGTAATGGTAGCGTCTTTCAACAGCCCAAAGTGCTCCAATGCATTTAAGGCTGCAAGAAGGATCACGTCGCCCCCTTTCATGTCGTTAACACCCTGCCCGGTTACAGTAGAGTCATTTACCTGGCTGTATGGATTGGCTGGTGTATCCAGTTCAAAAACAGTATCAAGATGCCCTATTAAAAGAATTTTTTTTCCTTTTTTTCCTTTTTTGTATGCAACCAAATGACCGGCTCTTTTTAGGGAATCCGGAAGATTTATCCATTCGGTGGTGAATCCGATTTTAGTAAATTTTTTCTGTAGAATATGCCCAACTTTTTTTACACCGGCAAGGTTTAATGTACCGCTGTTGATGTCAACCAGTTCTTTCAATAAAGCAAGATTATTTGGAATTTCTTTATTGATATAGCTAACCAATTTTTGCTCCTGCTCTGATAATGTTTGTGCTTTTATTTGCGAGCCTGTAAGGGAAAGTAAAAGCATGAAAAGAAATTTTTTCATGTAAATATTTAAAAAAAAATTAAGGGATTTAGCTAAGGTAATTCTTTGGCCCGTTAAAAAGCAGTAAATGAAAGAACAGAAATTTTTCCATTTTAGTTGGCAATTTTCCTGATGCCGCAATTGTTCAATTTGTAATCCAAATTTGTACATTGCGTTTTATTTTTAAAAATTTCATGTAAAAATGATTTCTTTATTTTCTAAAATATTTTTTTACGGTTTCCTGGTTATGGCATTCGCTAATACGAATTGTACTCCGGCAGTAAAATACAAAGAGCCTACCATAAAAATAAAAACCAACTATGGCGATATTATTGTAGAGTTATATCCTGAAAGAGCGCCCAAAACGGTGGCAGGATTTCTGTCCTTTATAGATTCCGGATATTTTAAAAACAGTACGTTCTACCGTGTTTTAAAAAAGGAGGATCAGCCTTCCAATGCTTTTAAATCTGAACTGATACAAGGTGGCATCTGGCAAACGGATTATAAAAAGCAAATCACTATTCCCGGCATCCCGCATGAAAGTACAAAGGAAAGCGGATTGCTTCATAAGGCGGGCGTCATTTCACTGGCACGTGCCGCGCCCGGCACCGCCAGCACGGAGTTTTTTATTTGCCTCAGCGATCAGCCGGTATATGATTTTGGTGGCGAAGCCAGCCCCGAAGGATTAGGATTTGCTCCATTTGGGAAAGTAATAAAAGGTATGAAGATTGTGCGCCAGATACACGAACAACCTGATATAGATACCCGTTTTACACCACCGATTAAAATTCAAAATATTATAAGGCTTTAGGGGTGAATGGGCAATGGTGTATGGGTAATGGTGAATCGTGGGAAGACAGTATTGAGTAGCAAGAAGTAAGTATCAGGTATCAAGAAGCAACGGCTGAAACAGTTACGCGATTACCCTCCCACAATACACGCTAACTGACGCATTTTTTTCATCATTGCTCAAAAAACCCAACCATGTTTCTGCTATTTCACCCAGCGTTTCCCCGGTTCCCAGCAATGCCTGACCGCTCTTTCTCCATGCGGCACCTGTGCTAAAAACAGCTTTTTTTATTGCAGGAAAATAAGCCACCAGTATCACCTTGTCATTTTCTTTTGCAGTGCCTATGTCCGTATTAATTTCCCATGTAAATACGATTTTTCCTTCAGAGTTCGTTGTTGCCGACGCCTTCTCAGCCGCTGGCAACGGGCCTTTGGAAATAAGCACCTGTGGATAAGAGATACCAATATCCGGGAAAGAGCCGATTATGGCCAGATTCATGATGGCGCTGGTAACCCTGTTATAACCTGAACACGTGCCACCATAAGCAGGAAAGCTTTTATTAAAAAAACCTGTGCCGGTAAATGCTTTGGTAAATTCATTGCATACTTTTATTTTCTGCCGCTGCATTTTTCTTGCAGGTGTTTCTATTTTATTTTTCTTGGTGTTGCTGAGGCTGCGGGTAATGTTTTGTCCAAATCTTACGTAGCTCACAACAGGGCCCGTTCTCCCGGTTACAGGCCCTAAAATACCTTGAGAAAGGATTGCCATAATTGTACGTTTAAATAGTTCATAAATTATTAATGGGAAATAGTTTCATCCTGTAATAAAACGAAATACCTGCTTATTTATTACGTATAATCTTCGATACAAAAAACAACGAACTATCGAAGAGGTATCGAAGGAGTATCGAAGGAATAGGGATAACTGAAAACGGAATAGTGGTTAGAGATGGGCAACAAGGTGGGGAAAATTAACAGAATGCTTTTATTCCGTTTTTGATCTTTCAAAAAGGGGAGACCTTTTTTGGTGTTAAGCGAAAGATAAGTGCAGCCGCTTCACCAACAAAAACGAATAGAACAAATCCTGGTCTTTGATCACGAATAGACAGGTATTAAGAAGGCATTTGCAATTCGTACTGTTGTTGGTGGTTGCCATGCTACAAAATAATGGGCACAAACACCCACAACGACCGGGAATCTTAAGGTGATAAAAATGAATGGGCAGTGGCAAAAAATTGTACAGATGGTCAAAACCAATTTTAAAGTTGCTGTCAATTCAATTGCGACATTTTTAAATGTACCCCGCATAATGTTGTGAAATTTCATCAATTAAAAATCATATATTTGTATTCCTATATCCTGAAACCGAATGAAAAACACACCTGTTATTTCTGGTTATGTTCCTCCGTATGAAAAATACAGTGATGATGATTTCCGCGCGCGCGTATCCAACACAGAGCATTACGCGATATTTTTTATAGATGACGGGGGGTGGATAAAAACCTGGAATCAAGGAGCCTGTAATATTACCGGATATGATACTGAGATCATAGGAGAACATATTTCCGTTTTTTATACAGAAAAAGATCTCAAAAGTGGGCTCATTAACCAAATCCTTCATAAGGCGAAAGATCTGGGATCTTTTGAATGTGAAGGTTTGCGGGTAAGAAAAGACGGAACTTTCTTTTTGGCGAATGCTCTTTTTACCGCCACTTATAACGAACAACAGCAGTTAGCCGGCTATGCCATAATTACAAAAGATATTTCGGATCAGAAAAAGATTGCAGACGACCTGGCATTAGTAACCCGGGAGACGGATGAGAAACTAAAACACAGCGAATCCCGTTTGAGACAGGCACAGGCCCTTGCTCATGTAGGAAGTTGGGAAATTAATTTTTCAACAGGTATTGCCCTGTGGTCTGAAGAATCGCTTTGGATTTACGGACTTCCCAAAGAAGATAGCGAACAAACCTATGAATCATGGCTTTCATTGATTCATCCCGACGATAAGGATCATGTAATACAGGTAATTAAAGAAGGACAAGCCAGCTTGAACAATTTTGGCTTCTTTCACCGCATCGTCAGAAGAAACGGAGAGGTAAGGCATTTACATGCCCAGGTTTGTTTTGAATTTGATAAGGATGAAAAACCCGT
>JBDSOE010000163.1:0-10144 GCA_039915005.1 Ginsengibacter sp. | reverse complement strand
AAAAAGTGTCCAGGACGCTGCTTATATAATTAATGTCGTTCTCGTTAGCTATAACAAGAGTATCATCTTTTTCATCAATATACTTCATTGCCTGGTTGAAGTAATCGTAGTTCAATCTTGCGCTGGCTATTTCGCCATCTTTAAGAAATACTTTAGCCCGGGTAAAGGCCGGAAATTTATATTGAGCTTTGGAAATAAAGTCAGCAGCTTCATTCCCCTTCACTCTAATGGTCTCTATTTTTTGGGCGGAAAGATGGGGGATACAAAAGAAAAACAGACAAGCGATGTTCATTATTTTTTTCATGGCAGTGTAATTAAGGTATTTTAAAATGGATTACTCAAAATCAACTTTTAATTTTTGAGATTGGCATTTTATGGTAACCCATTTTATCTTTAACAAATGTACTGTATAACCTTACAATATTTGTCGTCAAAAATATTTCTGATTGGCAACTTTGTTTCCTTTATCTGTAAAAGAATTGACAGAGGCCCTGTCTATTTTTCATTTAGCAGGGCTTTAGTTTTATTTTCCAAAATTACACCTCTGTGATGCCGAGGGCTTGAAAGGTGGCGGGACCTACCACTCCATCCATTGTTAGATGATTATTTTTTTGAAATGCTTTAACCGCTTTTAGGGTGCCGGAGCCAAATACGCCGTCTTCCCCAATTTTCGGATTGGCACCTTTGGTGTTCAATGCTTTTTGTAGCATTAGCACAGCATTGCCACTATCCCCTTTATGCAGATAAGAACCAGTAGTGAATTTTTTTGTGGGAACTTTGGGTGAATTTGCTTCTTCCTGTATGGCCCCGAAAACCTCTGGTGTTACTATGCCGGTAACGGGTAGAATACGTTTTTCCTGAAATTGCTTTACTACTTTTTCGGTACCCGGCCCGAAAACACCATCTACAGTGATATTGAAATCGAGATCGAAAAGCATTTTTTGAAGTACCGTTACCTAGCTGCCAGTGTCTCCTTTTTTTAGGGTGTCATCATGGGTCGCAACAGAAGTTTCATTTAGCGCTTTGGGTGTTACAAAGGCTTTTACCAATGATCTTTTTCTTTCACGAAGCATCACCCTGCCCCCATCACTATCGTTTCCCTGTTCGGTATTCCCTTCCCATGCCTGGAATATCGTTTTGTCATTGTCCACCCATTTTACAAAAATGCCTGTGTGGTCGCAGATGCCATCTCCGCGCCAATCGTATAGCACAATATCACCGGGCCGGGGATCTCTTACTATACAGCCGTTTCGCTTCCAAAAATTATATCCTGATTGGCAGGATTGGAAACCGTTTACCGTATCAACCGCCTCAAGATGATTACCGGCATGATCATAAATCCAACTTACGAAAATGGCACACCACTTTACTCCATCGAGGCCATACCATTTGCCGTATTTGGTTCTGTTTGAATTAGGGGGAGATTCTACCACACCGTTTTCGGCTGCGGCTGTAGCGATGATGGATTGACGGGACATAATAATTGGTTTTTGGTGTTAGAAAATGTACTTATACTAATTGCCGTTGTTAAAAATGTAATGGGTAAAAGAAAAGATTTTTTTTAATCCAGATTCTGATTTGATTTTATTCGTAGCATTCAAATAATGCTTGCAAATACTTCTTATGCATCTTGGAATTTGGAGGGAAGTTATTAGAGGTCTTTATAAGATTGGATATGCTAAACTAAAACAAAGTTTTTAATTTTAATGGTCTTATATCCTGGAATTCCCGATCATTAAAAACATAAATTGGTGTAAAAACCAAAGATTTATAATCGCAGGTTTTATGATTGGGTTAGAAGAATAGCTGTCCGAAGCCTTTTCCTGTTATTGCGTCAGAAAGGGATGGAAGTAGTGTGTTTGATCTCACCCATTACAAAAATGCTTTTTACACTTCCAATACTTTTTAAGGAACCCAGCCCACCCAACACAAATGTTTGATAAGCCGGCATATCCTTTACCAGTATCTTTAATAAAAAATCGTAGTCGCCTGCTATGTTGTAGCACTCTACCACTTCTGGCAGCGATTGAATTTCAGCAACGAACTTTTTACCATTTTCATAAGTATGTTGTTTCAGAGAAACATTGCAAAAGACAACTAAACCCTTGTCTAATTTTTCTTTATCAAGAAGCGCTACATATTTTTTAATGTATCCTTCTTTTTCGAGACGCTTTATCCGCTCATGTACCGGGGTGGTGGTAAGATGCAGATGTAATGAGATTTCCCTGTTGGTGATGTGGGCATCCTCCTGGAGCATTTTGAGAATATCCCTGTCAATATTATCTGGCATAAGCGAAGGATTATTTTCTTTCAAAGCTAATATATAAGCAATGAAAAGAATTGAGGAAGACCATTTTATCAAAATTCTATTTACAAAAACTCTAAATGATGGTAGTATCCAAATTACCACAAACATCTTCAATACTTTTCTTCTGAGCGGCTTCCCAGCTAATCAGGGCGGCTTTGCGAGGCGATCCCCAATGGTACTCACCAAACACTCCGGTGGCACGAACTACTCTGTGGCAAGGCACGAGGTAGGCGACCGGATTGGCTCCCACAGCGGCGCCCAGGGCGTGAGAAAATTTAGGATCATCTGTTAAAGAGGAATAAGACATTAAACCACCCAATGGAATTTTTAATAACTTTTCCCACACATGAATTTGAAATGATGTGCCTTTTACATGGAGGGCAACGTGGTGAGCACAACCTGTTTTATCGCCAAATGCTAATAGTGCTTCACGTTGGTATTTATCTTCTGCTTCTTTATATAGTGCATTGGGAAATCGTTGCTTTAATTTATACAATGCTTCTTCATCTTCTTTATCCGAAAAAGCGAGAAAGCATATTCCCTTTATTGTAGAGGCTATTATGATGCGCCCGAAGAGGGTGTTGTAAAAATAATAACTGACGGATAAGTTTTTGCCACCGTTTTCCAATTCAGAAGGCAACATGCTTTGTATATGTATATCGTGAATGCAGGCCTCGTTATTTTTGATAGCATTTACCGTACTGGTTATGGCTCGTTTTATGCGCTCCGGATGCAGGTATGCCACCAGTTCTTCCGGTGTGGCGTTTGCCCATTTTTTAATTTTCTTTCTGGCCTCTTCCAGAGGCTCCTCCAATTTCTCCCGTGCAATCTGGTCTGTAAACAAATTGTTTCCTTGTTCTGAATAAAATGTTATGGCATCAGCAATAAGGGAGAAGTCCGTCTTATTTTGTATTTCCATGAAATCAAAGGTAATGATGCGGAAATACGCCTAAATCTTTTCTGATTATTTTAAGTAAATCTGTCTGCATTCATTTTTGAAAGAAACAAAGTCCCTGTAAAATAATTTTTAAAATGAATGCGATTTATAACGGTAAGGCATAAACGAAATAAAATATTTTGATTTTATTTCTCCGCTTCTTTTGCCGCCAGTAAATAAATCAACGATGCCGTACCATCCATAGTAGGTTCATTGGTGCTGTAATCACCATAATCGTCATGATACACTGCAAGCCCACTCTGGAATCCGGCATATTCATCTTCTTTGTATAATTGAATGCCAATAAGTCCTTTATAAATGCTTGTGTAAACCGGGCCGTCTATTAAACCGCCGTATATCGGATAATTCTTTAAATGAGTAAAGGCTGAATGAGGATCGGTGGGTGTGTCGCCCCATGAGGGTAATCCATATACCATACTTGTGCCCCAGGGATTACAACCAAACAGCCAATCAAAATTAGCCTGCTCCAGTTCTTCAAAACTTTTATCGCTGGTCATCTTTTGGTACCAGTAACATTGAATGGCAAATGAGGTAGTAAGATTATTACTACACCAGATAAAAGGCACGCCACGGTAAAATGCATTTTCTTTAGCCCGGTTCCAAACCATTTCAATTCCCTGCCGGTAATAACTGGTAACCGTATCTTTCGTTTTTCCTTTTAATTGTTTTGCCAATTCATAATGACCCAAATTTATGAAAGGATAATATTGATAATGATTCGCCGTATCTCTGTAAAGCCATGGTGTTATTTTTTCCACTTGCGCATATTTGAAAGAGGAATCAAGGAACTGATTTGCATTTTGAATCCTAAAATAATTATTTGTTTTTGCCAACGACGCAAATCCTAATTCCATATCATCGGTCCAATTATCTTCTGCATAAATGTAAGGCGATTTTACAGAAACGGTTTGTGTTACGCCGGGTTTTAGTAAGGCATAATTCATTGCGGAAAGAGAATTGCTCATTAATTCTTTTGAATAATCAGGATTTATTTTGTCAAATAAAATGGCACCTAATGAAAAGGAACGGGCAAACTTTGCGGCGGTGGAACTGGTGCCTGTGGTGTGATTCATAAATTTCCCTCTTTGCTGTGGCTTTCCATCAATAAAATAAACGGGGCGCTCATAACCTCTTCCATAAAAGGAATCTTCTTTAGGAATGCGCATGCCGGAATGGTCACGGTCGTCGGCTAATTGATTGAACATCCAGTCGGGATGAGGATGCATTTTCAACAGCCAGTCTAATCCCCATTTAGCCTCATCCAAAACATCGGCCCTTCCGTTTTTTCCATCTAAGCCATTCGATTGCTTTTTGTCACTGAATACTTTTGGAAAATCCCTGTAAGCCGCAAGCAAGTGCCAGGTGGCATTTGCTGAAGTGGTGGAATACTGTAAATAATCGGAAGCATCATGCCAGCCGCCGGATACATTTATGAAAGTACTATCCGCCATAGGTCCGTACAATGTGTAACCATCGTGCGTATGACAGCTATCCTTTAAAAACGGATTGAAGCCGCTTCGTTGCTGACGCATATAAAACAAACAAAAATCAGCCGCGCCTTTATACACTTCTTTGTTTATTTTAAAATAAGGTGAAACCGCTTTCCCTGCTTTTAAATAAAACACTCCTGCTTTTTTAAAAGAAGAAAAATTGAGGCGATAGGTATTTGAAAACGGGCCATAAGCTCCAAATTGTTTTCCTGCCTTTTGGGTAAAAACTTTTTTACCACTTGCAGAATCAATTACATCAAAAGAGCTGATGTTTCCTTCTTCCTTGCTGCACCAGACGGCTACTTTTATTCCGGTTGGTGTGTAGCCGAGCTGATTGATTCTTATCCATTGTTTTGTTGCTTCCTCTTTTTTATTAAAAGAAAAAAAACAAACGATACTTATGACAGATGCAAAAAAGAAAATAATTTTTTTCATAAATTTTATTTGTGTTCTCAGATTTAACAACTCAGATTTGACAACTTTTTGAAAGTTGTCAAATCTTTGGATACACCATCAAATGTCTTCCAACCTGATATCACCTAAAATATCTTTATAATGATCTTCGTGGAATTGTATGTATTTAGTCATTCCACCAAACCAATCAAATACCTCTTTCTTCTTCAATTTACTTAGGTTCGCCATTAAAATTCTTTTATAAGAACTCCATTTCCATTCTCTGAAATCATGAATTAATCCATGTAATTGAGGGTTTGCATGGATGTAATAAATCAGATGTGTGAAATAGTCATCTTTATCAACACAAGTTCTCTTAAACGGGGTTTGAAATAATGTCCCAATTCTGTCATGTTGCTTGTTAAAGGCCATTGCATAAGATTGAAAAAATTTCTTGAATTGATGACTTACAATTTGGTGAGCCGTTTTATCCATTTGCAGATCTTCAGGATTCGATAACTTTTTGAAAGCTATCAGATCTGCCAGACGGTTTATACGAATCAGCAAATGAAAATGATTTCCAAATAAACAATAGCAATAGGTATCTGCCACAGGAGATAAATATTTATCGTATTGTTTAAGAAAATATTCATAATTATTTTCTGTTTTAAACATTGGCTGCTTATTAACGGTACGATTATAAACATGGTAAAAATTTTCTTCCTCGAACTTTGTAAAGTAATGTTCGGTTTTGGCCATGATAATTCTTTTGGAGATTTGGCAACTTTTTAAAAGTCAAATCTTGGATTTGATTATTTAATGTGGGTACTAAAATACAAATTAATACGTATAAAAATCTTTGTTAGCAGTTCTTAGATTGGACCCTTTGTTGTCAAATCTCTTTTAATTCTACTAAGGTAGTTGATACGTTCAGTTTGTATTTCACACCAATTTTTAATGCATAGTTTTCTTTATCATGACTAACCGGAAATCCAAAACAAATTGGATAGTCATATTCTTTTACAACATCTCTTATTGCCTCTTCGGTGGTTTGTCCAAAAGGAAGGGTCGTATCTTTCATGTCTGTAAATTTTCCCACTATTAATCCCTTAAGGTTTTCTAATTTTCCGCTTCGTTTTAATTGATACATCATGCGGTCCACATTGTAAATATATTCACCTACGTCTTCAATAAATAAAATCTTGTTTTTTGTTTTTATGTCGGAAGGGGTACCTATTAAATTTGTCAGCAATGATAGATTGCCGCCTGCTAATATTCCGGACGCCTTGCCCTTTTTATTCCATTCATTTCCTGGTGTGGAATAAATGGCTTTTCTCCCAAGCAATGCATCGTGCAGGCTTTGGATGTAATGATTATTAAATTCACCATCATTAAAAGCGGCAGCCATTGGCGCATGCAATGAAGCAATTTTATAGTTGGAAAATAAGTGGCTTTGAAGCACGGTAATATCACTGAAGCCGATGATCCATTTGGGATGATCTTTAAATTTTTTAAAGTCGAGACTGTCAATAATTCTTCCCGTTCCATATCCGCCCCTGGCGCACAAAATGGCATGGATGTTTTTATCATCCATCATATTTTGCAAGTCGGTCAATCTTTCTTCATCAGTCCCGGAAAAATAATGAAACTGATTCCCGGGCGTTTTTCCGGTTATTACTTTAAAGCCCCATCCTGTAAGTGTTTCAATACAGGTCTGGTATTTTTCAAAAGGCATATAACCCGCGGGGCATACCAATCCAATAGAATCACCGGGGTTTAAATAAGGTGGTATAGTTGTCATGTAATTTTTTGATAAAACAATGTAACAATAAATTTACTACGTCATACATTCAAGCCTTGTCCCCTCTGCGGAAACAATCAGCTTATGTTTCATTCCACACTTCAATGCATAATTCTCTTTTATGTGGCCCACCGGGAAATCGAAGCAGACGGGATACTCATAATCTTTTACTTTTTCCATCACCATTTCACACACCGTTTTTCCAAACTCTTTACCCGGGTCCTCTGCTTTGGTTGTAAAGCTACCCACAATCAATCCTTTTAATTTTTCAAACTTTCCACTTCGTTTTGCATTCCAAAGCATGCTGTCAATTTTGTAAAGATATTCTCCCACATCTTCAATAAATAGGATTTTCTTATCGGTATATACATTGGAAATACTTCCGCAAAGATTATCAATGATAGTTAAGTTGCCTCCTATTAAAGCCCCAGTTGCCACTCCCGGCCGATTGTAACTATTAGGAAGAGCCGTATATTTCATGGCATTTCCCACAAGGCATTGTCTTATCGAATCTATAGAATCAATCTGTGTTTTTTCGGCTTGTAAAAAATCATCAGGAAAGCTGTTACACATTTTTGAATGTAGGGTGGCGATTCCATAATTGTGATTGATGTGCAGATGAAAAACGGTGGCATCGCTGAAGCCAATAATCCATTTAGGCCTTTTTTCAAATTTTGTAAAATCAATAGCATCAATAATACGCACAGCGCCATAGCCACCACGACCCAGCATGATGGCCTTTATTTCAGGATCGTCCATCATTTGCTGAAGATCCTTTGCTCTTTCTTCATCACTACCGGCAAAAGTAAAATCCCTGGCTCCCACAGTCATGCCTACTCGAATTTCAAATCCCCATTCTTTCATCTTGTTAATGGCAGACTGGCATTCTTCAAGGCTTATATGCCCCGATGGGCAGGTGATTCCAATGACATCACCTTTTTTCAGGTAAGGAGGAACTTTTTTTAAAGCCCCTGTCTCTTCTTTTTTATTGGGATGGGTAAATGCCGTAGTGATAGTTGCTAAAGGAACTGCTACTGAAAGAAAATCTTTTCGGTTCATAAATCAATTCTTCATTTTAATAAACTGATTCCGGGTTGAAAGTAAAATAATCAAAGCATTAATATCTGATACCTATTGTTTGTGGAATGTAAGTGCTTTTGATATTTATGCCAGTCAAATTTATAATAAAAGAGGAATAAGTTTCTCAAACTTTTCATCTCTCCGGGTTTTACATCAATGTTTTTGCAGACAGGAATTGATTGTAGTTAAGGTATGAATTTTTCTTTATGTTGAATTGAATTGGTTAAATTTGGTACAACATATATCATGAAAGCCAGCTTAGAACTTACAGCAGTTTTCGAAGAAGCAAAGGAAGGCGGATATATAGCCTTTTTTGAAAAATTGCCTGGTGTAAATACACAGGTTGATACGCTGAGTGAAGCAAAAGTAAATCTATTGGATGCGCTGGAGTTAGTAATGAGTACGCAGCGCATGCTTAGCAAAAAAGATATTGGAAAGAAAAATGTGATTAAAGAATCGCTTGTTTTTACTTCATGGAAACAAAAGAATTTATAAAGTTTCTTCCCCTGCATAATTGTTTGTTGATCTGTGAAGGATCTAATCATTCTATTTTTCAAAATCAGAAAAACAATAAAATATCTTCTGTCCCACGGCATAAAGAAGTTAAAAATAATCTTGTTAGAAAAATATGCCGCGGCATTGAGATTTCTTCCCCTGACAGTTTTCAATAAATAATTTCCACAATTGGATAATGCAAACTTTTTGGCATTGCTGCGATTAAGTTAATTTTGCCAACTTAAACTAAACCTTAAAATAATTAATGATTACCCCATCCAGATACCTTCTCACCGCCGCTTTGCCCTACGCCAACGGCCCCGTTCACATTGGCCATTTGGCCGGCTGTTATATTCCTGCTGATATATATGCCCGGTATCTCAGGGCAAAAAAACTGGATGTAAAGTTTGTGTGCGGAACCGATGAACATGGCGTGCCTATTACCATCAGGGCAATGAGGGAGAATGTGGAACCGCAACAAATAGTGGACAAATATCACGCAATTATCAAAGACAGCTTTGAGGAGATGGGTATTTCATTTGATATTTTTTCGCGTACCACAAATGCCATACATCATAAAACGGCTTCTGATTTTTTCCTGGATTTGTATAATAAAGGCTTGTTTGAAGAAAGAGAATCAGAACAATATTATGATGAGGAAAAGAAAATGTTTTTGGCAGACAGGTATATCGTTGGCACTTGCCCTATCTGCGGCAATCCTAACGCCTACGGCGATCAATGTGAAAAATGTGGTTCTTCATTAAGCCCTGAACAGTTAATAAATCCGCGGAGTGTTTTAAGTGATGCCGTGCTCATAAAAAAGAAAACGAAGCATTGGTATTTTCCTTTGCAAAATTATGAGGAGTTCTTACGGCAATGGATACTCGAAGAGCATAAAGAATGGAAAAATAATGTGTATGGCCAATGTAAAAGCTGGCTGGATAAAGGTTTGCAGCCACGTGCCATGACCCGAGACAGCAACTGGGGTGTAAAGGTTCCTTTGACGGATGCGGAAGGGAAAGTATTATATGTCTGGTTTGATGCGCCTATCGGTTATATTTCGGCCACAAAAGAACTGATCAATAACTGGGCTGATTACTGGTGCCGTGAAGACACAAAACTGGTTCATTTTATAGGGAAGGACAATATCGTTTTTCACTGTATTATTTTCCCTGCCATGCTGAAAGCACATGGTGGATTTGTATTGCCCGAGAATGTTCCTGCCAACGAGTTTTTAAATATTGAAGGTGAAAAAGTTTCTACCAGCCGCAACTGGGCGGTGTGGGTAGATGAATATTTGAAAGATTTTCCTGGCCAGCAGGATGTGTTACGTTATGTATTGTGCGCCAATGCGCCTGAAACAAAGGACAATGATTTTACCTGGAAAGATTTTCAGGACAGAAACAACAGTGAACTGGTTTCTATTTTCGGAAATTTTGTAAACCGCACCTTTGTTTTAATGCATAAATTATGCAAAGGCAAAGTACCGCCGTTACATTCAGCAATTCTGGACGATGCAGATAAAAAAATGATTGAGGAATTTTCAACTACAAAAACTAAAATTGAAAATTTAATAGAACAATTTAAATTTCGTGAAGCATTATATGAAGTAATTGATC
>JBDSOE010000156.1:0-39242 GCA_039915005.1 Ginsengibacter sp. | reverse complement strand
CCGTGGAATCGCTTTTCAAAACCCAATAGCACTGTTGAATTTACTCCCTTGAATGAAGTATTAAATTTTAGTAAAAATGATTGGGAAGAACTCACTGAAGAATCTTTTAAGATCATCTTTAAAAAATCGCCTTTAAAAAGATCTAAGTTTGAAGGGATAAAAAGGAATTTAAAATTTCTAGAGTAAGTCTGGCAGTTTCCGTCTGACTTAGAATACCAAACCAGCTTTTAATATCATTCTGCCAAACCTAAAATCGTATTTGCTGTAATCCACATAGCATGGACCTATAAAAGGACAAATATTCACGCCAATTTTAGTTTGTAATTTTTTATAGCTATGTCCCAAACTTAACAGCAAAGAAGATTCCTTTATAAATTTTGTTTTGAAACCAATTCCAATATCGGTATAAACGCCTCCGGTGAAATGATACGAATCGTAATAATAAATTTCCTTTCCTGGTTTATTCTTCATCGGGAAATTATATCCTATATCTCCATAAATAAATCCACTTTTATCATCACCGAAGAACCATCTTCCATCAATAAATAAAGGAAGTGTTTTATAGTGATAATTATCTATTCCAATTCCTATTCCTGAGAACCAGTTTGAAAATTTAATTCCGTTTATGGTCTCAGAAACCAGGCCGGGCGTGCTTTCGCCGATGGCAAATCCAATTGAATTCACTGAACTAAACCGGGGCTTTATGTTCTGAGCTATTGCAGAACAAAGAAAGAACAAACCTAAAATGGTGTAGGCTATCTTTTTCATAATAATTGAATATAGCTTATGGTTATTCCATTAAAGCAGTCATCCTGGCAACCATCTTCAATATATCCACAGGAAGAAATTAAACCATTATTTTTTGCTTCAAAATACGTTTTAGCATTACTCCTTTTTTTCAGCCAATGGTTACGGGCCTTGTCATAAACTTCATCCAGGGTTACCGCTTCAGCGGAAGAAGTATGTTCATGCGAATTAATTTCATTCTCATTTTCTGTCCATTCCATCTCATCAGCAGGAATATTTCCCGCCCATCCAACTGGTAATGTAAGTTTAAAATCGCGTTGTATAATTTTCCCGTCACTGACAGTAATAATCGTTTGCCATCCCACGTCAGTCCAGGAACCGCCAGACACCACATAGCGATAAGAATTACCTGACGTTTCTTTAAAAGTCAGCCATTCTTTATAACTCTTTTCAAAATTAATTTCATAATTGATATCGCTCTTCTTACACGAAGTGAAAATGGCTCCAATAAACAGCAGGGTAAAGAAGCATAGTTTTGCTTTCATAATTATTTCTTTAGGGGTAAAAGGTTAAGATTTATATTATTGATCTAATGAGGTGAGCCGCTTTGACTCTAATTAATTTCTGGCGATACTCAGTTTACTTATCAAATGGATATTATTTATATCGGAATAATCGTATTGATACAAGCCATCTTTTGCCACCACCAATGCTTTGTTATTGAATGCGATTACATCATAAGTTTCAAGGTTTAAAAATTGTTTTATCAATTGAAGATTGGAAACATCGGATGCATTATAAATCTTTAAACCATCGCCGCCATCGCAGATGAACAACAGGTTTCCGTCTTTTGATAAACCATGCGGATTGGTAAAAGGATAAGTTTTCATGAGTTGAGGATCCGTAAGATTATTCAATTTCAGAATTTCCAATTGGTTGGTAAAACCCTGGCAGGCAGTGCCGGAGCGAAGTGTAACATAGGCATAATTATCATCGGCGATTACAGGATCGCAACTCTGCACATGAGAGAATTGTCCTGCGCTGGCGGGCTTGTCCGGGTTATTAATATTATAAATGAACATTCCATTTTGCGAGCCAATAAATAATTTGTCCCTGAAAGGAAAGATGGTTTCAATATTCCAATTGCCCACATTGACTTTGTTATTATAAACAGGATTAGCGGGAACTGTGATGTTGAACACATTGAGATCGGAATTAGAAACCGTGTACATTCTATTATTTACAATTGCAAACCTTGCCATGGAGCCGCCTTTGCCAACAGGTGAGCCGGAACTTTTGGAATTAGCGGACGAAGATTCGCTTGAAAAATACATTGTATTTGAATTAGTAAACCAAATTCCACCACCACCACAATTTTCTGTAATTGAAGTATCTTTTTTTATCCAATCAACAATTATTTTATTGGTGTCATTATAAAATCCATTTCCATAAGCGCGGAAAGGAAATACGCCTTCATTGTATTTCTTCACAATGGCATTGAGGGGATTGGTAATATCTATGGTAACCAAATCAATGTATAAATCTGCGTAAAGTGTATTTCCTTTTACCGCTAAATCCATATTGCCCGGAACGGTTATGAATGCAATGTTTTTTGGCGAAGCCGCGTTGCTATTATCTATCACATGAATTCCCTTATCAATTTCATTGAGGAAAATATAATTACCGAGGATAACCAGTTTGCCTGGATTCTCTACTTCTTTTGGAATACCACTTTTAATATTTGCTTTTACTTCCGCTGTGGTTTTATATACAGGCTGATAATAAGAATACGTATATGTTTTCTGGCAATTATCTTTTACACAACTGCTAAAGAAAAAAGTAAAAAATAGTAAGATAAAAGAGAGCGGGGCAACTGTTGAAATTTTTTTCATGCTGAGTTATTTTAAGGCTTGACAACTGATAGGCATCAATCGTTGCATTCAATGAGGACTATTTTTTATGGAATAAAATTTCTGTAAAAATTCCAATGGAACTGAAATGCTTTTTATGGTACAACCCTTCATGGGCAAGCCTTGAAGCATTATAATAAAAATAAGGGCCAATGTTTATAGGATTCTTTTGTTTGGAAAATAATGTGGCAGAAAAGGCGGTGCTGAAACCTAATTGTGTTTTATTGAAAAGCGAATTATCATTATAATAAACCCCGGGACTGCCTTTCAATTGCAACGCGTTGCTGCTTATTAATTGGGAAACATTTATTCCTGCCACCCAATAAAAAGGTAAAGAATTATTGTTAGTTAACTGAAATTTTAGTAACACGGGAAGTTCTAAATAATTGAAATTATTTCGATAACTATTAGTGTAACTTGTCGAATTGTATGCTGTCAAAGCGCTATCAATCCTACTCCCTGTTTTATTTACGGCAGAAAAATATTTATAATTAATTCCCAGAGAAATTTCAATTTTTTTGGAAATATTTTTTTCAAGAAAAGCGCCGCCAATAAAGGCTACTGAATTTCTTGTTTCAGCAGGCAGAGGCGAAGGGGAAGAGGAACCCCCGCCGGTCCCGGTATTCTGCATTGACTGATAATTACCATTGTTATTATTTATACCTAATAACTTGTTCGCCAAAAAGGACTTTCCGCCAGAAAAAGTAACACCCAATATCCATTTTCTTTTTTGGTTTTTATTGACTGATATGCCGGAGTTTTTTCCGGAAAAGATACTATCAATCCCATCATTCATTTTTATTGATGCGGTAATATTTTTTATGCTATCAGGGTTAATTTTTTCAAGGCGTATCTTTTCAACTTCTGCATTTGCCTTTGCATTATGCTTTGCTAAATCTATTTCTTCTTCCAGCAAATTATTTTGTTTTCCTTTCAAATTTGGTAAATCTTCCGCATCCGCATTTCTATCTGTTTTATTTTCCGAAGAAATTTCATTTTGTATTTTAGGTTTCAAATGGGTTTCCTTAGTAATTATTGAATCCTTTTTATTTATCGGAAGAATAGGTTTGTTCTTCAATGAGAAAGATACTTTTGGAATATTCTTTTCATCGCGTGCCGTATCTGTTTTATCAGAGGTAGCAGGTTGTATAAGAGAAGGAGGTTGCTTTTCAGCCCTTACTATTTCCGTATTATTTTTTATTAAATGGCTAACCTGGTTACCTGTAATTGCATTCATATTTTTTCGGGAATTCAATAACCAATACCCACCGGTTAAAAGAAATAATGCCAGGAAAATTAAAATAAAAACTGCCTTTTTACGCCGTCTCTTTTGGGGAATGCGTTTCTCAATATTAGCCCACAGGGAATCTGAGGGAGGAATTTTTAATTCGTCCAGTTTCTGCTGTACCTGTTTTTCAAAATTATTTGGTTCCATACTTGTTTTCTTTTTCTTTTAAAGAAAATTTCTCTATCCATTCAATTAATAAAACTCTTGCTCTTGCATATTGCGACCTTGAAGTTCCCTCGCTGATACCAAGCATTGATGCTATTTCCGCATGTTTGTAGCCTTCCACTGCATAAAGATTAAATATGGTTTGAAATCCTGTTGGCAATTGCCTTATCAATTCCGCCAGTTCTTTCGTTTGCAAATTCACCGCGGGATTTTCTGTGGATACAAGATGTAGGGCCATTTCATCAAATGAAAGATCATACCTGTATTTCCCGTTCGTTTTCAAATAATTTAATGCTGTATTCACCATGATCCTTCTTATCCAGGCACCCAATTCTCCTTCGCCTTTAAATTGATTCAACCGTGTAAAAACCTTTATAAAACCTTCCTGCAAAACTTCTTCCGCATCACCCATACTTTTTGTATATCGAAAACACACACCCAGCATGAGAGGCGCGAAATGCTCATACAGCATTCTTTGCGCTTCCGGCCTCTGTTTCAGACAGTCTTTCAATAGTTGATGATAATCCATTTGATGCATGCATGGGGTTGACAACGGTTTCTTCAGATTCGTTGCATTTAAGATAAAGTTTTATTGGTTAGTGTCCTTTTTGGAATGCCGCGTTTCTATTATTGATAAAGAATTGAAAAAAGTATAATGAAATGTTGCAAAGTTTGGCAACCTTAATAAGTTTATTCCAACTTAAAAATACTTTTTCAAAGGACTGAATTGACCCATAAATAACCGGGAGTTTTATTTTTCCACTGTTTTTTTTAAATTATTTAAAGCTGCTTCATATTGCGGGCCGGAAATTTTATCAAGAAAAATTCCTTTTATTTTTTCCCAGGGATACCATTTAAAAAGAGTGTTCACATTCATTGTCAATTGCGTTTTCCCTGAAAGATGCGGTATCAAAAGAAACTGGTAAAAAATTTTCGTTGAAGAGTGCGATTCCACGGCAATCTCTATAGTATCTTTAGAAGAATGAATTAAATCAAGATCCATTTGTTTTCCATTGCTATCTTTTAAAGAAATTGATTGCAACACATTTTGTTTTGAAGGATTATTGACTACACTTACTTCATGATTCTGAAAAGCAGGATACCAATTTTTCCAGTTACGAAAATCGTTTACCTCGCTACTTATTTCTTTTGACGGGGCGTTTATTAAAACGGATTTGGTAATGGTAATCTTTGATGGCAGCAGAAGTGCAGCCAGGGTAAGCATTAAAACAATAATAATAAAACCCACAACAAACCCCGTTAAAGAACGCATAGAAATCAATTTTATTCCCATTTAAAAACTTTTATTGAGATACCATAAACAATAATGCCCCACAACAATAGTATGGCAATTTCCAATTTTACATCCCATAAATTGTGCCCCTCAAAGGCCACCGACCTCAATGCATTATTTAAATGAGTGAGTGGCATTGCCTGTGCAATCCATTGCAGCCATTTAGGAAATACATCAATAGGGAAAAACGTGCCGCCGATTAAAAATTGCGGCAAGGTGATTATGTTGGCAAATGGAGGAATGGTACTGTCATTTTTAGCAACCCCGCTTACAATAAATCCAAACCCCATAAAAACAAACAATCCGATAAAGCTTAAAACCAACAGTTCCATAAATGTTTCAAAGCCGTGTATTAAAGTAAATCCAAATAAAAAACGGCCCGCCACAATGATCACAATTGCTGTCAGCATCTGAAATAAAACACGACTGAACATTTCGCCCATGATGATGTAGGTACGGCTGATGGGAGTGGCAAAAAATCTTTTTAAAACCAACGTATTTCTTAAACTAAAAAACATAAACGCTACACCAAAAACACCTGATGCCAGTAATGAGAAACCAAGCTGGCCGGGAAGTATAAAGTCTATTGTTTTGTATTCACGGATAACGGCAATATCTTTTGCATAATCAAAATTAAAACCGGCATAGACAGGCCTCCCGGGATAATGATCATTACTTACGCGGTTAATAACACTTTCCGCAAGCGCTTTGAACTGGGGCCATTGATCATTACTGGATGTAGCCGTTTTGAAAGTAAAAATATAAGGAGGAGTGCCGGCTGGGTTCTTTTGAATGTTTATGATCCCCGCTATTTTTCCATGTTGTAAATCCTCATCAAAAACCTTTTTATCGGAATATCTTTTGATAATTACTCCACGCGTATTTTTTAAAGATTTGTAAAGATCATTCGCCGTATCTGCATTATTGTCAATAGCCACCTTGTAACTTCTTATTCCGCTGCCATTGCCCATAAATGCAAAAACCAAAATAAAAATAAAAGGGAAAGCAAAACCAAATACCACTGCGGAAGGACTTCTGAAAATAGCACGTAAACTTGCCCGGGTGATAGATAGCATCGCCCTTAACTGACTATATGGTTTCATGAAGAAATATAATTTTTAAAAGGGCAAAACTATTGGAGAAAAAATAATTGAGAGAAAATTTTATAAACCAAGACAGATGACGTATATTTGTATGACAAATGGCATAACATGAAGAAAAAAATAAAAAAATATAACCTCGATACGCCACCCACCACGGTGGAGGAGCCTTTGGTAGCATACGGTTCACCAAAGAAAATGTATATCACTAAAGATTTTACCTATAATGATTTTAAAAAAGTAAATTCAAAAACTGATTTCACCCAAAAAGAATGGTCTGACATTCTTCATATTTCTGAAAGGACATTACAACGATATGCGAAAGATAACAGTTCCTTCAGCTTTAGTGTTACCGATAGAATTCTTCAAATAGATAAAGTAATTGAACGTGGCTTAGAAGTCTTTGGAAGCTACGAAAAGTTTTTACTTTGGATAAGGGACAACCCTTACATGCTTGAAGGAAGATTATCACTGCAGTCGCTGGCAAGTTTTGAAGGCATTACAAATGTACTTGCCCAACTGGGTAGAATAGAACACGGAATTTTTGCATGATAGTTTATCGAATTACCAACGAAATTTATAAAACGGACCTTTCGGGAAATGGCGCTGCTTTAGCGGGTTCCAGGTGGAATTCCAGGGGAGTGCGTCTCCTTTATACATCACAATTTATTTCTTTGTGCATACTTGAATCGCTTGTGCATTTAAAGAGACAATATATTCCGGCATCTCAATACCTTCTTCATATAAAAATCCCGGGGGATAAAAATATTTTAGAAATTACTGCTGACAAAATAAGGAAAGACTGGCACCGGGAAATTGATTATACGCAATGGATGGGGGATCATTTTATTCAAAATAAACAATCTTTGGTTTTAAAAGTTCCGTCAGCGATAGTTCCCCAGGAATCGAACTTTTTATTAAATCCTTTTCATGATGATTTCAAAAAAGTAACAATCATTTCGGCTGAATTATTAGAATTGGATAAAAGGCTGATGGAATACTAAAAGAGTAGTAAATGAATACCATATTTTTGATAACAGGCGGTAATATTGGCGATAGAAAAATCAATCTTGAAAGAGCCGCGATTTTAATAGAAAAGAATATCGGAAGTATTATTCAAAGTTCTTCGATTTATGAAACAGAAGCGTGGGGAAATACCGGCCAATCTTCATTTTACAACCAGGTGCATATTGTTGAAACTAATTTGCGCGCTGAAATATTAATGGAAACTATATTAAAAATAGAAAAGGAAATGGGAAGGATAAGAACGATAAAGAATGCTGCCAGAATTATTGATATTGATATATTGTTTTTCAACGATGAAATAATAAATACCAGGAACGTTACAGTTCCTCACATAGAGATACCAAACCGGCGTTTTGTTTTATCACCATTGAACGAATTATCTCCAAGCTTCATTCATCCGGCATTAAAAAAGAGTATCCGTGAATTATTTTCCGAATGTAAAGATGAGTTAACGGCAACCCCAATATCCATCTGGTAATATTGCTGCGCTTCAATTTATTTATTCAAATTACAGTTCTATTTTTGGCAATTAATTTCTAAAAACATTTACCCTAAGTGAGGTATCGGCGATATCCATTTATTAACAGAAAGAATGAAATATAACTTCATTACCATAGAAGGCAATATAGGCGCGGGCAAAACAACCCTTGCCCATTTGTTAAGCAAGCATTTCGATGCAAAACTTATTCTGGAAGGATTTGCAGACAATCCTTTTCTCCCAAAATTTTATGAGAATAAACAACAATACGCTTTTCCACTTGAGCTTTTTTTTATGGCCGAGAGATATAAACAGCTAAAAGAGTTGCTGCAAACAAAAGATATGTTTCACCAAATTACTATCTCTGATTACATGTTCACCAAGTGTCTTCTTTTTGCCAAAGTAAATTTACCGGAAGAAGAGTTTTTATTGTATCAAAAATTGTTCGATATTATCAACCCACAGTTAATACAGCCCGATCTGTTGATTTATCTTCATGCGCCCATAACAAGGTTAAAAGAAAATATCAGAAAAAGGAATCGCACTTACGAGCAATCCATAGAAGCGGAATATTTATTTTCATTGCAGGAAACTTACACTCAATACATAAAGCAACACAACATAAAAACTCTGTTTATTGATGCATCGTCGGCAGACTTTTTGGGTAATGAAAAACACTTCCAAGCCGTTGTGGAGGCTTTGGATAAAGAATATGAAAGTGATCAAAATTATTTAATGCTGCCTTAGCTTAGACCCTCTTTTCCAACCTACCCATTACTGAAAGCGATAATCCCATTTGTTTCTAAAAGTGATTAAACTAAAATAGTAATTTGAAAGAAAATTTTATCATGGAAAATATCAGGTTATTTCCACCAGTTCAATATCAAAAATTAATTCTTTTCCTGCAAGTTCATGATTGGCATCAAGAACAACCACATCTTCTTTTACTTCTG
Source organism: Ginsengibacter sp. (assembly GCA_039915005.1). GTDB lineage: Bacteria > Bacteroidota > Bacteroidia > Chitinophagales > Chitinophagaceae > Ginsengibacter. Next base: position 30,281 of record JBDSOE010000156.1, on the reverse strand, counting down.
TAACCACCACAGGTATGGGATGGCCTTCTTCATTTTGTAATTGCAATTTCATACCGGGTTCCAATTTCATATCTTCAGGAATATTGGATTTGGGAAATTCAATAATGGCTTCGTTATTTTTTTGTCCGTAAGCATTTTCCGGGGTAATATTAATTGTCTTTTTTTCTCCCACCTCCATGCCCGGTATAGCTTCATCAAAACCCTTAATCATCTGTCCGGCGCCTACCGTAAACGCAAGAGGTTCTTTTCCTTTGCTGGAATCGAACTGTTCTCCGGAAACTAATTTTCCTGTGTAATGCACTTTCACATGGTCACCTTTTTTTACTTTGTTCATAATTTTTTATTTAATTTTTGAATAAGTCGAAATACTTTATTAAGAGGTACTGGTTGTGTCAAGTAAAGTAACTAATAATATTTTATTAAAAAAGAGGAAAAAAGAAAGCGATACTATTTTATAATAATTTTACCACCTCATGAATAATAAATGAATTATTTTGTTTTACAATATTCTTACGTTTTTGGCAGAACTAAATTTTAAATATGAATAAAAAAATCATTTTTCTTTTTTGCCTGCTTTCCATTATGTTGAATGGATATTCTCAAAATAGAATTATACCCGGCGCCGAAAGAATGGAACAATATCTTCCCTTGCTGAAAGGAAAGAAAATTGGTCTGTTTGCCAACCAGACTTCTATGGTTAAAAATACTTTTTTGGTAGATACCCTACAAAAGTCCGGCGTCAATATATCAGTAATTTTCGGGCCGGAGCATGGCTTTAGAGGCACGGCGGATGCAGGCGAAAAAGTGGGTAATTACATAGATGCCAAAACGGGAATTCCTGTGGTTTCTCTTTATGGCAGCAAGCGAAGGCCTTCTACAGAGGATTTAAAAAACGTTGACATCCTCATTTTTGACATACAGGATGTGGGTGTACGGTTTTATACTTTCATTTCTTCTTTGCAGGAATATATGGAAGCAGCATTTGAGAACGGCAAGCCTTTAATTATTCTAGACCTGCCAAATCCAAATGGATTTTATGTAGATGGTCCTGTTCTGGATCGCAAATACAAATCATTCGTGGGTATGCAACCCGTTCCGATTGTATATGGAATGACGATAGGAGAATATGCCATGATGATTGCGGGTGAAAAATGGCTGACTGATGAAGCCAATAAAAAATATACTTTTTATCAGAAACAAAAAGTAACTAAAGACAATCCTTTTCATTTGCTGATAATTAAAAATGCAAACTACGATCACAACAGTAAATACAATCTGCCAGTGAGGCCTTCGCCCAATCTTCCGGAACTTCAATCCATTTATTTATATCCATCCACCTGTTTTTTTGAGGGGACTACCTTGAGTGAAGGCCGCGGCACCCCTAAACCTTTCCAGATTTTTGGCGCACCTTCATTACCCAAAAATTTATACTCCTTTACCCCTAAACCAAATGAAGGAGCCAAGAACAGTAAGCACTACGGTGAGGTTTGTTATGGATGGAATTTATCCGGTACGTCTGACGAAGTATTGAAAAAAGTGAATGGCAAAATTCAATTGAAATGGCTGATAGAAACCTATCGTTTATTTCCCGATAAAGAAAAATTTTTCATACTTCCCTCATCGGGCAAAATGGAAAATTCTTTCTTCAATAAACTGGCAGGAAATAATGATTTATGGCAACAAATAAAAGAGGGAAAAAGTGAAAACGAAATTCGTGCAAGCTGGCAACCCCAGCTTAACGAATTTAAAAAAATAAGAAAGAAATATTTATTGTACAAAGATTTTGCGAAAAAATAATTTTTGGTTCATCTAAAAAATCACATTTGAGTTTAAGGATCATTTTCATGGGAACCCCGCAATTTGCGGTGCCTTCATTAAAGAAATTACATGAAGCGGGATACAATATTGCGGCAGTGGTAACGGCGCCTGATAAGCCAGCCGGACGTGGGTTGCAATTGACAGAAAGTGCTGTAAAGAAGTACGCTGCTGCAAATAATTTAAAAACACTTCAGCCTGAAAAATTAAAAGATAGGGGTTTCATTGAAGAGTTAAAATCGCTTAAAGCCGATGTGCAAGTAGTAGTTGCTTTTCGAATGCTGCCCGAAATGGTTTGGAATATGCCACCGCTCGGAACTATAAATCTTCATGCCTCTTTATTGCCGCAATACCGCGGTGCGGCGCCAATTAACTGGGCAATTATCAATGGCGAAAAGCAAACGGGTGTTACCACTTTCAAATTAAAACAGGAAATAGACACCGGCAATATTTTATTGCAACGCAAAATTGAGATAGATGAAAATGAAACTGCCGGCACTTTGCATGATAAGATGATGGAAACAGGTGCAGAGCTACTTTTGCAAACCATTATTGATATGGAAAAAGGCGGTATTGAAGAAGTAGTTCAGCCAGATATATTACAACCGATACCTTGTAAGTCAGATCTGACACCTGCTACCTTGCGCCAGGCTCCCAAAATTTTTACAGATACCTGCGAAATAAAGTGGAATAAAAGGGTAGAGGAAGTATATAATCTTATCCGTGGCCTATCGCCTTATCCTACCGCGTTTACCTTTTTAAATGGCAAAAAATTAAAAATCTTTAAAGCAGAAAAAGAATTTAATAACAAAGTTCCGGAACCAGGCGAAATGGTTACTGACCACAAATCTTATTTAAAATTTTCAGCTAGCGACGGATTTATTTCTTTAAAAGAAATTCAATTGGAAGGAAAGAAAAAAATGCCTGTTGAAGATTTTTTACGCGGATGGAGACCTGATTAGTCAATTATTTTCCATAACTCAAAACACATTCAAACTTACTTTCTGCCGAACCAAGCTCTTCTGCGGCTGCATTACTTACAACCAATGACAATCCCTCATTCTGTTTAATATCGGGAATGGCATCTAACACTTTAGCATAAACGCTTTTTCCTGTGGCATTATCAGTTACTTTTAAAATGGTTCCGGGTGCGGCCTCGTTATTAAAACAATAATACTTTCCATCCTGCCAGCCACTGGTAGATTTAAAAACGCCCGCACTTCCCTTCTCATTTACAGGAGATGATTTCTGAATTTGCTTGTCATATAATCCTTTAAAGTAACCACCGGAAAAATTAATACCGCTCTTTTTAGTTACACCCGTAACAGCAATTTTCTGAGTTTCAGTTTGCGCCGTGTTTAGTTCTTTATTTTCCGGTTTTGGCGATTCCGGAACTTTTACATCAGGAGTTTCTTTTGCTATTACCTCAGGCTTTTTCTCTATGGGCTTCTCTTCTTTTTTAGCAATTGGCAATACCTCCTGAACGGTTGCAGCACTTTGAGAGGTTAATGAAGACTGGCTTTTATCTACTTTAAGAAAACCAACAATCATCGGCGTACCCACACTCACTGCATCTGACTGAAGATGATTCCATTTTTTCAAAGAAGTTAAAGGGACCTTATTGTAATTAATTCCCAGCCGGTATAATGTTTCCTGTGACTCGACTGTGTGGTGAAGAGGAATCAGTGATTCCCCGGGTTTAGCCACCTGGGTTTGAGTAAAATTATTTTTTTCTAATGGTATCTTTAAATTTTGCCCCACACTTAAACCTCTTTCCATTTGTAAATGATTATAAGTTGCCAATTCCTTTGGCGACACATTATACAATCGCCCGATGCTATAAAAACTTTCTTTGGGGGCCACTGTATGCTCGATAAATAAATTAGAACTGGTTCCTTTTATTTCAAAAGTATTTTGCTGTGCCAGTAAAAAATTACTTGTAACAATCGTAAATAAAATAGTGAGCAACCATTTTGTCATAAAAAATAATTTACTGCGCTTAAAGAATATTTTTTTCAATTGACGACAATATTTAAATGCATCGTTGCAAAGATGGGTAAAAAATATTTGTTCTGAATTTGGACGCAATAATAATGAAGTTAAAATTATTGCACTTAATTTTTTAAGCCCTGTAATATCTGACGCTGCGGATTTTCGTAAAATCAAACACAATAAATCAACCGGTATTGTAATTACCGTTGGGCAGTAACTTCATAAAATATTGGAATGCTTATTATGGAACCTCTTTATTCAATCCGGTAGGATGCAATTTATAAAATCTGATTCTTCAGCAGGTCTTCAAAGGAATCTCTTTTGCGGATCAGTCTTGGGTTTTTATCTTTTATTAAAACCTCAGCAGGTTTAAAACGCGAATTAAAATTAGAAGACATTTCAAAGCCATAAGCCCCGGCATTGTAAAAAGCGAGGTAATCGCCTTCTTCAATTTCATTTATTTCCCGCTCCCAGGCAAAGGTGTCGGTCTCGCAAATGTTTCCTACTACAGTATATTTTTTTTTCGGCCCATTTTCATTACTGATGTTTTCAATACGATGATATGAGTCGTAAAACATCGGGCGTATAAGATGATTAAAGCCACTGTTTACACTCGCAAACGTAGTTACTGGTGTTTCTTTCAAAACATTCACCTGTGTTACCAGGTAACCCGCGGCACTTACTAAAAACTTTCCGGGCTCAAACCAAACCTGCAAACGCTTTTGGGTAACGTTGAAGAGATGCGAAAATGCTTCATCAACTCTTTGCGCCAGTAAGCTGATATCGGTTTCGCTATCGCCATCCCGGTAAGGCACTTTAAAGCCACCACCCAAATCAATGACTTCTACTTCTTTGAAATCGTGAATCATTTGAAACAACACTTCAATACCTTTCACAAAAACATCCACATCTTTAATTCCGCTACCGGTGTGAATGTGCAAAGCCCGGATGTGCAGGTTGTTTTCCTTTACAACTGATAGTATTTTTTCAATATGCTCAACAGGAATTCCGAATTTACTTTTATCGTGCCCTGTTGAAATTTTAAGATTGCCGCCTGCCAAAATATTGGGGCGTAAACGAATACCCACCGGGTAAGAATGCCCATACTTTTTTCCGAATTTTTCGAGATTAGAAAGGCTGTCAATATTGATATGAACACCCAGATCTTTGGCTTCCTCTATTTCACTAAATGCAATGCCATTGGAAGTATATAAAACCTTATCTGGCGCGAAACCCGCATACAGAGCCAGCTTCACTTCATTAATAGAACTACAGTCAACATTGGCGCCGAGAGATTTTATATAGCGAAGAACGTTGACATTGGTTAAGGCTTTGCAGGCATAAAATATTACCACGTCCTGTTCAGCGAAAGCTTTTTTCAATTTGCCGTATTGGTCCGCAATTTCTTCCGCATGATATACATATACCGGAGTGCCAAATTCGTTGGCTACATCAGTTAGCTGGCTATGGGATAAAACCTCGCTCATATTTTTTCGAAAATTAATAATCTAAAAAACCGTCTCCTGTCTCTTACTGAAAAAAAGAAATTATTCAAAAAAAGAATGGGCATTAATCCTTATCATTTTCTTCAGGATTATTTTCTTCTTCTGCATTATTACCGGATGTGTCATCATCATTCTTCCTGTTCTCTTTCACTTCTTCAATTTCCTCAATCATTTTTTCCTCAACGATTTCTTCCTCTTTTATTTCCTCTTTCAAAAATTCTTTTTCCGCATTATCTGTATTTTGCTCTCTTTCAATTTTTGTGGCTTCAATTATTTCCTGGTTAAGGATCTCTTTTATTTTGGGGAGATCTTCCGGAGAGTTGATACCGAAATAATCCATGAAAGATTTGGATGTGGCATAGATAAGAGGCTTGCCCACTGCATCTTCTCTTCTTCCTGAAATAATAACTAAATCTTTTTCTAGAAGCTTTTGTACGGCATAATCGCAGTTAACTCCGCGAATCAGTTCTATCTCCGATTTGGTTACCGGCTGCTTGTAGGCAATGATGGAAAGTGTTTCAATGGAAGCCACGGATAATTTTTTTAAAAATTTATCACCATTAAGCTGTGCAATTGTTTTGTGGTATTCCTTTTTAGTGAGAAATTGCCAGCCACCGCCGCTCTCTACCATTTCAAAGGCATAAAATTCAGAGTCGTATTTTTCTGAAATCGCCTGTATCGCAGCTTCCACCTGTTCAGTAGTAGCGCGGTCTTAAATAAATCCTAATGCATTGTTCAGCAATTCCACAATATCATTGGTAGCCAATGGTTTTTCACTGGCGAAAATGAGCGCTTCTATATGTGGGATGATGATACTTAATTCCATTATTTAATTCTATGATCAGCCAGTTTTGTCAGCTAAAGAGTTCTAACCTTGTAAAGCAGCGGCACCACTCACTATTTCTGTAAGCTCTGTGGTAATGGCGGCCTGACTTGCGCGGTTGTAACTTATTTTTAAAGATTTTAAAAGTTCATTAGCATTGTCTGTAGCCTTGTCCATTGCCGTCATGCGGGCGCCATGTTCACTGGCATTGGCATCCAGCATGGCTTTATATAATTGAGTATTTAATATTTTTGGCATCAACTCTTCAATCAATACATTCTTATCAGGCTCAAAAATAAAATCTGCCTGTGCTTCTCCTTTTTTTCTTTCTGTTTTCTTTACGGGTAAAAAAGGTTCGGCAATGAACCGCTGAGTGGCCGCATTCTTAAATTCGCTGTAAATAATATCCACCGCATCTACTTCGCCATTGGCAAAAGCATCCATTGCATATCTTGCAGCAGCAGCTACTCCTTCAAAATTTAAATTTGAAAAAATACTCCAATAGCGGTCAATCACTTTGAATTTGTTTTTTACAAAATGCTCATACCCTTTTTTACCCAGAGGAAGTATTTCTACATTTCCTTTGGCAAACTGGGAGGCATACTTTTCGTGAATATCCGATTTGGCCAGTTTAATCAGGTTGCTGTTGTATCCACCGCATAGCCCCCTGTCGCTTGTAATTACTATGATCAAAACTTTTTCTATGGGCCGTTCTTTGGCAAGGGCCATACTAATGTCACCATCCGCGCTACTCACAATATTGCTAAGCATTTCCTGGAGTTTTTTGGCATAAGGCCTCATCTGGATAATGGCATCCTGGGCTCTTCTCAATTTTGCAGCGCTCACCATCTTCATGGCTTTGGTAATCTGCTGTGTGCTTTGAACGCTTTTGATACGGTTTCTTACTTCTTTTAATGCGCCACTCATAAAGTATTTTTTGTTTACGGGCTGCAAAGTTAAGTGAATGAAGGTATAAAACCATGTAGTGTTACACACAAAAAAAGCCTCGAAAGAGGCTTTAAGTTTGGTAACCAATTGGAATTGGGAATTTCCTTTTTCCTGTGGTTTGAGGGTATATGCGGTTTTTCAAAAAAAGGAACCTTAATTGTTTTTCATTGATTAATTGATAACACAAAGGTATTTGGCTTTTTATTCATCGCGCGGCTGAAGCGGCTTTAGAAATACCTGTTAGAGACATTTATTGCATTTACTGTTGGTTCAATCAGCAAGTTGTTATCCTATCTTATTAATATCTTTAGGTAGATAGTTAAATATTTTTTTAAAGGCATTTGAAAAATTACTTAGATTCTGATAGCCGATCATACCGCCTACATCGGAAACGGAATACAATCCGGAACTCAATAGTTCCCTGGCTTTGTGCATCCTGTTTTTCTGGTAATATTGATACATCCCCATACCGAAAGCTTTTTTAAAAATATTTTTCAATTTGGTAGTGCTCATACAGGACATGCGGGCCAGGTTTTTAATACTGGGAAACTCAGAAGTATAATTCTCCAAAAGATATGTTTCCACTTTGAGGATGTTTTGAACATCTTTTACCGAGGCCGGAAAAGTATTTCCTGAAATGCCATATTTAAGAATATTTTCTAAAAATTCTTCCAATAAACGAAGTACACGGTTACTCGTGTATAGACCTGGAACGGAAGAACTTAAATTACCATCAAAAATTTCGTCAAGTAGTTTTTGAGATTTGGAATTTAAGAAAGATTGAAATACATCCTTTTCTTTAAATAACGCATAGTTGGCTGTGTCCGGATGAGTAATCTTTTCCTTAAGCCAGTCTTCAGTTATCTGAATGGTAAGCCCTTTTACATGAGTACCTTCAGTGAGATAGAGAGTTTGTGATGCCTTGCTATTTGTCATTATTAAAGAACTATAGTTTTCCTCTTCGCTGCTTATGATCAATTTATTATTGATAGTTACCGAAAGGCCTTTGCAATTTTTATATTGATAAAAATAGATGATCAGATAAAATTTATCTGATGAAGCTCTCGAAAAAACAAAATCAGTGTTCAATCTGTAATCCACTATTCTATAAGTAAGGCCTTCTTCCAAACAATAAACTTTGGCAAAACCGTCAGCAAAACTTTGAGGATAGGTAATTGTATTTTTATCAGGGTTTGCTTCTAAATAGGAAGAGAAATCGCGAATCCACTCTTCCAGTTCCGGCTGGCTTGAGATATAACTATAAGTCCTTTTAACGCGGCTCACATTCATTACTCTCTATTTAGGTAGGGAAAGAAAGTTAAAATTACGCAAGTTATGTAGCAATAGGTTATAAAAGTTATACAGTCAAATCAAAGGCAGTGGTCTAATTACATAGACATTATCAATAAAGTTCATCCTTATAATAAAAAAAAATGGCCGGAAAATTCCGGCCACAAAGAAATTAAAAAGCATCACTCTAAATGATCAACATCGCATCGCCATAGCTAAAAAAGCGATATTTATCTTTAATGGCTTTTTTATAAACGTCCATCATCAGATCGTAACCCGCAAATGCACATGCCATAATTAACAGGCTTGTCTTGGGCAAATGAAAATTTGTGATCAGAGAATCGGCGATATTAAAATTGTAAGGAGGATGAATAAAATGATTGGTCCATCCTTCAGAAGGTTTCAGTAGTTTTTGAGCAGTAAAAGAAGTTTCCATAGCCCTCATGGTGGTGGTGCCAACAGAGCAAATTCTATGGCCGGTTTCTTTTGCTTTATTTACAATCTTGCAAGCCTCTTCTTCTATTCGATAATATTCCGCATCCATTTTATGCTTGCTCAAATCTTCTACTTCTATGGGACGGAAAGTTCCGAGTCCGGTATGCAGCGTAACTTCAGCAAAACGGATACCTTTTATTTCCAAACGTTTTATCAGTTCAGGACTAAAGTGTAAACCCGCCGTAGGAGCAGCTACCGCGCCTTCATGTTTGGCATATACGGTTTGGTATCTCTCTTTGTCTTCCTCGTCAGGTTTGCGTTTTATGTATTTGGGCAAAGGAGTTTCCCCCATAAAATAAAGCATTTTTCTAAATTCTTCTTCAGGTCCATCCCACAAAAAACGGATGGTTCTTCCACGACTGGTGGTGTTGTCAATAACCTCGGCAACCAGTTCATCATTTTCTCCGAAATATAATTTGTTGCCAACGCGTATTTTACGTGCCGGATCTACAATTACATCCCAGAGCCGGTTTTGTTTATTTAATTCTCTTAAAAGAAAAACTTCAATTTTAGCACCTGTCTTTTCCTTGCGCCCATACATGCGGGCCGGGAAAACTTTGGTGTTATTTACCACAAAAACATCCTTGTCATCGAAATAATCCAGAACGTCTTTAAAATGTTTGTTTTCGATTTTGCCGGTGGCTCTTTCTATCACCATTAACCGGCTGTCTTCTCTTCGTTTGGTGGGATTTTGTGCAATTAGATTGAGAGGCAGGTCAAATTTAAATTGACTTAATTTCATGTGCAATTATAATTTTAAAAGTTAATTGTCACATGCCATTTACTGTTATTACAGAGATACGTACCCGCCGCGACGGGCCACTTATCATGTTACGGCATGATTTTTCAAGGCTGCGAAGGTAAGTTAATTTGATTAAGAATTGCTGCCAAATTTTGTAACGCACCTCGGCGGCCTGAAAGCCAGTTCCAGCAAGCAATAGGAGATAGAACCTTCATTTCATTCTTAATCCGATTGGATAACTGCCCCGAAAATGGGGCTAAAAACTTACTTTAGGAATAGAAGCAATCAATTGTTGGGTATAAGCTTTTTGAGGATGATAATAAATTTCATCTGCGGTGCCCGCTTCTTCAATTTTGCCTTTATTCATCACCATAATGCGGTTACTAATATAATGTACCACTCCAAGATCGTGTGAAATAAAAATGCAGGTAAAACCAAGTTCGGCTTTAAGGTCGTTCAATAAATTTAAGACCTGCGCCTGTACACTTACATCAAGGGCAGATACGCTTTCATCACAAATAATAAATTCGGGATTAAGCCCCAGCGCTCTTGCAATACAAATTCTCTGTCGCTGGCCTCCACTAAATTCATGCGGATAGCGGTTAAAAAAATCAGGCTTCAAATCTACCTTTCGTAAAAGCTCCATGATCTTTTCTTTCCGCTGTTTTTCTGTAGGTAATATTTTATGAATTTTCATGGGCTCATTGATGGCCTGCCCAATGGTTAAGCGAGGGTTTAAAGAGCCATAGGGATCCTGAAAAATAATTTGAATATCTTTTCTCATTTTCCTTATTTGTTCTTCCTTTAAATGAGCTAAATTTTTCCCGTTGAAGAAAATGTTACCCGACGTGGGTGGTATCAATCTTATCAAAGCCCTACCCAGGGTGGTTTTGCCACAGCCGCTTTCACCCACCAATCCTACCGTTTCCCCTTTATTAACTGTAAAACTTACCTCATCCACGGCTTTAAATTCGTTGAGAATTTTTCCAAAAAAATTTTTCTTTACCGGAAAATATACTTTCAGATTTTCAACTTTTAACAGCGGTTGAGCAGGTTCATCAGTTGCATCTTGAATTTTTTTTTCTTCTTTTTTTTCATTTTTTGTAAAATAAATTTCATCTACTGTAAATTTATTTTCGATGCTCATTTCTAATGAATCCTCACTTTTGCCTGATACCTGATGGCTCACATCTGGCACCTCACCTAAAAAATCGCTGATCACAGGAAGGCGCTTTCCTTTGGAAGATGCAGTAGGCCTGCAACGCAGTAAGGCTTTTGTATAAGGATGTTGCGGATTTAAAAAGATATTTTTTATAGAGCCGGCTTCTACCACATTCCCCTTGTACATTACGATTACTTTATCAGCAATCTCAGCCACTAGGCCCAGGTCATGAGTAATATAAATGACACTCATGTTTTGCTTTAGCTGCAATTCTTTTATCAATTGCAAAATGGTTTTCTGAACGGTAACATCCAAAGCGGTAGTCGGTTCATCTGCAATAAGTAAATCAGGATTACAACTCATAGCCATGGCAATCATTACTCTTTGCTTTTGGCCGCCGCTTATCTGATGAGGATAACGGTGAAGCATAGCCGCCGGATCAGGAAGTTTTACCTGCTGAAATAATTTGATGGTTTTTTCTTCTGCTTTTTTTTGTGAAATATCTTTATGTATCCGCATGGCTTCCATTACCTGGCTGCCACAGGTTTTCACAGGATTTAACGAAGTCATCGGTTCCTGAAAAATCATTGATATTTTATTACCCCTTATCCGTTGCAATTCATTTTCTTTTAATTTCAACAGGTCAATGGAAGTGTTTCCATCTTCGGAAAATAGAATCTCTCCTGAAATATATTGAACAGGCGGAGAAGGTAGTAATTGCAATACCGACAAAGAACTCACTGTTTTCCCTGAACCGGATTCCCCCACTATAGCAACCGTTTCGCCTCTTTCAATTTCAATAAAAATATTTTTAAGTGCAGAAGTACGCCCTGATTCTGTAACAAAATCAACGCTTACATTTTTTATTTGAAGAAGAGGAATACTCATAACAATAAATGTAACCAAATATTAGATGGCTATATGAGTGAATGGTTTTTAATTAAATGATCAGAATTGGGTATTACGTACCTACAATCAACTGCCAGCGACCTCATGTAATTATTCACTTAAAATTTCAAATGCCTTACCGTTAGTCCATCATTGATTAATTGTTTCAAAGAATCAATTCCAATCTTCAGATGATTTTCTGCAAATTGTGCGGTTACGCTGGCATCGCTCTCAATAGTTTTTACCCCTTCAGGCACCATTGGAGAATCACTTACCAGCAATAAAGCGCCGGTAGGAATTTTATTATAAAAGCCCACCGTAAAGATGGTGGCTGTTTCCATATCAACTGCATAAGCTCTTATTTTTCGCAGGTAGGCCTTGAAGGTTTCATCATGCTCCCAAACTCTCCGGTTGGTTGTATAAACAGTTCCGGTCCAATAATCAAAAGCATAATCACGAATGGTGGTGGAGATGGCTTTTTGCAAAGCAAAAGCGGGCAGGGCTGGTACTTCAGGAGGAAAATAATCATTGGAAGTTCCTTCTCCCCGTATGGCTGCAATGGGCAAAATGAGGTCGCCAATTTTATTCCTTTTCTTCAACCCGCCGCATTTTCCCAAAAACAAAACGGCTTTAGGATCAACGGCGCTCAGCAAATCCATAATGGTAGCTGCGCCAGGGCTTCCCATTCCAAAATTAATAATGGTGATGTCAGCAGAAGTGGCACATTCCATTGTTTTATCTATCCCAACAATTTTTACGTTGTGGATTTCAGCAAACATTTTTACATAATTACTGAAATTGGTGAGCAAAATGTATTCACCAAAATTTTCTAATTTCTCACCGGTATAGCGCGGGAGCCAGTTATTTACGATCTCTCTTTTTGTCTTCATATTCTGTTAATATAATAATTTTTTATTTACTACGGCTAAAAATACGATTTTAGATTTTCTTTGAACCCTGGTTTCTCCATTTTAAAATTTAGATTGAGCGAATGATAAAAATAGAATTTCCCAAAGAACATATTAAGGTGCAACAACGGGAAGGCATACACGAAATTTTTGACGGCATCAGAAAAAAATGGCTGGTGCTTACGCCTGAAGAATGGGTGAGACAAAATTTTATTCAATTTCTTTTAATAAAAAAAAGCTACCCCGCATCATTGATAGCCATTGAAAAAGAAATAAAACTGGGAGAACTTAAAAAACGCTGCGATATTGTGGTGTATAGCAGGCAATCGCGGCCGTGGATGATTATTGAGTGTAAGGAAATGAATGTGGCGCTCGGCGCAAAAACTTTGGAGCAGATACTCCGTTACCATATTTCATTACCCGCCCAATATCTTGTAATTACCAACGGCAGTTATTGTTTTGGTTTCAAAAAAGAAAAAAGCCAATTTTTTGAAATGGATATTTTTCCTGAATATGAAGACAGTGGAAATTATGAACATAGAACGCCAAATGCGAGAGGTTAAAACAAAACAATTCTTCCCAATACGAATATCAGCAGAGACAATAATGCGCCTTAAATTTGCACGTATTTGAAAGGTTAACTTGTTAACCATTCCATCATTTAACTATACAAAAACATTGGTCTTTACAAAAATCGCATTAACGGGATATAAGAATTATCATTCACAAACTTTTCATTTTACTGAAAGGATCATTGGAATATGCGGCCTCAATGGGAAAGGTAAAACCAACCTGCTGGATGCCCTACACTACCTGTGTTTTACTAAAAGTTATTTTTCAAAAACGGATATTTTAAATGTACATTTTGGTGAGGAGGGATTTCGGCTGGAAGGAGAAATGCAGGAAGAAAGGAACAGTGCGGCAGTGCAAAAAATCGTTTGCATTTACCGCGCGGCATTAAAAAAAGAATTTTATTTAAATGATGTGGCGTATGAAAAATTTTCTCGTCACATTGGTAAATTTCCCTGTGTGGTAATAGCACCTGATGATATTGAAATGATTACAGGCAGAAGTGAGGAAAGAAGAAAATTTATGGATACCGTGATCAGCCAGGTAGATGCTGAATATTTGCAGCAATTGATTGTTTATAATAAAGTATTGGCTCAAAGAAATAGTTTCCTGAAAAATGAATCTTTCAAAAACACTTTTGATACAGGATTGCTGGAGGTTTTGGACCAACAGTTACTACCACCCGCGAATTATATTTATCGTATCAGAAAAGAATTTTCAGAACAACTTTTTCCAATAGTGCAGGATTTTTATAAAAGCATTTCTGGAAATAAGGAAGTGGTTATTTTGGAATACAACAGCCAGTTAAATGAAAACAATTTTGCTCAATTATTAGTGGCGTCACGGCAGAAAGACAGGCTGCTGCAAAGAACCAGCACTGGCATCCATAAAGATGACCTTGCCTTTTCCTTGAACGGCAATGTTTTTAAAACCATTGCATCGCAAGGCCAAAGAAAAAGTTTATTGTTTGCCTGTAAACTGGCTGAGTTCGAGATATTGAAAAAAGAAAAAGGCTTTCCCCCCGTTTTATTATTAGATGATGTGTTTGAAAAACTGGATGGAAACCGGATGAAGAATTTACTCGAATACGTTTGTCAAAAAAATAACGGGCAGGTCTTTATTACAGATACTCATTTTGATCGGTTGCAGACAGCGCTCTCGCAATTTGGAAATGCCATTCAGGTCATTGAATTAATTTAACTCTGCCACTGCAATTATTTGGCCCTGCTCATTAATCATAACCCAATAAAAAGCATTTTCATTAAGTTCATAAGACCAGACATTAGCTTTTAATGAAGCGCGAAGTTAAAATACGAGTGAAAAGCCATTTAATAAAAGACCTTAAAATCTTTAGTTAGAAATTATAAAATTTTTTTATCGCTACGCGTAATTTTTATTCTTATTTCATGAACTCTGCTCTGTCTATTAAATTAAACCAGGCCGATTACTTTTAAAATTTATCTTTACAAAATGGAAGTTTCACTTGGCGATGCAATAAAAGAATTTCTTAAAAAAAGCAAATTAAAAAGCGGCGTGCAGGCACTGCAGATAGAAGATGCATGGGAAAAAATTATGGGTAAAACCATTGCCAACTATACTGATAAAATTCAGATCATCCATTCCACTCTTTTTATTTCCACCTCGGTAGCTCCTTTAAAAAGCGAATTGAATTATCAGAAGAAAAAGATTATTGAAAGAGTAAATGAAGCGCTTGGCGAGAAGGTAATCAATGACGTGATAGTTAAATAAATCAGTCCATTCGCCAACACCGTTTCATTTTACTTTATTTTCTTTTAAACGCCCTTCTAATAAAAAAAGGCTTCCTTTTATGGGTTACTCTCCTAATTTCTCAATCTTATTTCTGGAAATTTGCCCCATAATTTAAATAAAATATACTAAACTTAACGAAATCTAAGAGGAATCTAATTTTTATAAAATATTTCCAACATTCGCAATATTTTATTTGTAAAAAATCGGGCGTTTCCTACTTTTACGTAATTCCATAAGCATTTCACCCAATTATATAAAAATATGAACACTGTAAATGAAGTACTCACGAGCGAAGTACTGAAAGATGAAAACAAGGTAGAAACGTTTATGAAAAAACTGACAGCAAAAAATCCTCATGAGCCCGAGTTTTTGCAGGCAGTTCATGATGTAGCTGAGTCAATTATTCCATTTACAGAAATCCATCCGAAGTATAAAAAAAACAGAATATTAGAAAGGATTGCGGAGCCGGAAAGAGTGATCATGTTTATGGTGCCGTGGCTGAATGACAAGGGAGACATAGAAATAAACAGGGGATATCGTGTGCAAATGAGCAGCGCCATTGGCCCTTATAAAGGCGGGCTACGATTTCATCATAGTGTAACGCTGAGCATTCTTAAATTTTTGGCTTTTGAGCAGGTGTTTAAAAACAGCCTGACAAGCCTTCCAATGGGCGGTGCCAAGGGAGGATCTGATTTTGACAGTAAAGGAAAGTCGGACAATGAAGTGATGAAATTTTGCCAAAGCTTTATGACTGAATTATACCGGCACATCGGGTCGAACGTGGATGTACCTGCTGGCGATATTGGAGTGGGCGGCAGGGAGATTGGTTATCTCTTTGGACAATATAAACGCATTAATGGGCGTTTCACCGGCGTGCTTACTGGCAAGGGAAGTGAATATGGCGGCAGCCTGATTCGCCCGGAAGCAACAGGCTATGGCCTGGTTTATTTTGCAGAAGAAATGCTGCAAACCCGTGGCCAGTCATTGAAAGGAAAAACGATTACCATTTCAGGTTCAGGAAACGTATCTCAATATACCGTGGAAAAATGTATTGAAGTGGGCGCCAGGGTCGTTACGCTATCAGATTCTGAAGGATTCGTTTATGATCCGCAGGGAATAGATCGTGAGAAATTAGATTTTATTTTTGAATTAAAAAATCATCGCAGAGGTAGGATCAGTGAATATGCAAAAGAATATGGCTGCGAGTTTTTCGAAGGAGAACGCCCGTGGCAAATACCTTGCGACATAGCCTTTCCTAATGCAACACAAAATGAACTGGATGGTGATGACGCCCGTAATCTTATTGAAAATGGTTGTTTTTGCGTAGCTGAAGGCGCTAATATGCCGTCCACATCAGAAGCTATTCATGAATTTAATAACGCAGGCATTTTATACGGCCCCGGAAAAGCTGCTAATGCCGGCGGAGTGGCCGTATCCGGGCTGGAAATGTCACAAAACTCGCTTCGTCTTTCATGGTCACGCAATGAAGTAGATGCCAAATTGAAACAGATCATGAAACAAATTCATCAAAAATGTGTGCAATACGGGACCGGAAAAGATGGCTATATCAGTTATGAGAAAGGCGCAAATATTGCCGGATTCGTAAAGGTGGCAGATGCCATGATTGCGCAGGGCGTGGTTTAATAGTCGGATAGATGGGCACTGGCTGAACTCAAAATATTAAACGGAGTTGAAATAATATTCTATATAAATGCCACCTATTTTACATTCACCCGTACGCCCTCACTATGTGCAGTAAACTCAGGCGCATACATACTTTGAATCGTGGTAATTCCATTGCTGAAGTTTCCGGCATGTGTTACAAACATGGGATACTCAAAAACATAAGTTCCTTTATTTAAATAGCCGAAAAAGAAATTGGTGCTTACATCTTTAGTGGATTCATAATAGCCAAGCCCACCCTGATATTTATATTCACTGATTACATTGGTAGGTTCCATGCATGATGCACGCATATCTTTCATGTGTACGTATTCCATATCCCGATCCACGCGAAGTTCGATTCGTACTTTTATCTTATCACCCACTTTTAAATTATCGCCATCATTTACAGGAATGAGAACCGGTCCGTTCTCTGTATTGCGTTCGATAAATAATTTTTTTGAAAGCTTTAATGGAGTTTCTGAAAAAGTAATTTTATCCAGGTTTTCAAAATATTGCCAATAGACGGAACCCCAGGAAGGAGAAACGTTAATTGGTTGATTGGTTGATTGGTTAATTGGTGAAGAAACGGTAACATTAATATTTCCCATTTCAGGGTTTACTTTATCGCCATCTATTCTCCGTTTGAAATATCCGGTACCGGCTTCCTGTCTTTCATCTTTGCTATTGATGGTTGTGGAACCTAAATTTATGGTAACATTTTTTTCTTCTGAAAGCCAATCGGTACCTTGTAATAATAACGCGTAACAAGCATCTGCTGTGGCTTTCGTAGTTTTCCAGTTATTGGTTTGTTTGTTTTTCAATAACCAGGTTTTTAAATCACCAACAGTTTTTGGGTCTTTTTCAATTTCGGAAAATGCTTCTATCATTAATGACTGCGATTCTATCGGAGCCTGGTACCACCAATATCCTTTTTTGTTCCACTCTTTCCAATACATTCCGAGTTCTTCATTGTTGATGGAATTTTCTTTTAATGATTTGAGAATGGCTTTTGCAACGCTTGTTTCAGTCGTTCTGTTGAGCGATAAAGCAATCATTCCCTGCATGTATTTACTTTGGCTTAACCAATATTTTTTAGATTGCTCACGGTAATAAGTAAACGCTTTTTGTGCTTCTTTTGCCATCGGATATTCCGGGAAGAAACTGCGCATGTATAAATACTGAATGGCTATGGTAGAGAGATTATTTTTCTTCAGATCGGTTTTGTATTTTATCAAATCATCATAATCTTTCTTCAGCAATTTATCAAGATAAGGAATGGCAGTATTCAGAATTGATTCTAATTTGCTTTCCTGTTCTTTTGGATAAGCATTCAAATTTTTCAGATGCCCTATGCCTGTTACAATGTATTGAGTAATGTAACGATTGTCCGGCCCTCCTTTAAACCATACGAAGCCACCGTTTGATGATTGCATATCTTTCAATTTATTAATTGAAGATTCTAATTGAAGACTCATTTTCACCATGTCAAAAAGCAATGCAATATTTTTCTTTTGCTGCGCCTCACTTTGGGCTTGTAGCACCCATGGAGTTTCTTCTAATAAAACAGATTTTAACTCTTCATTCTTTTGAAAATTACTCATCAAAGCCGCGGTATCCACAGTCTTCCACTTTTCAAAAACCGCTTTTATTTTAGGAGAAGAATTTGATATTTTGAATGCTAAGGCATTGGCATAATACCGGTTGAAATTTTGATCTGCACATTCGTAAGGATATTCCATTAAATAAGGCAAAGCCTGCACCGCATACCATGCAGGATTGGTCGTGTATTCTACTGTTAATCCGTAATTGGTAAGCGTTTCACTCTTGCCAGAATTCATTAACTTTTCAAATTTGAAATTTTTACTTCGATCACCGCGCATAGGCAAAGGCATCGTTTCCGTAACCAGCATTCTATTGGTTACAACAGGAATAGCGGCTTCTTCACCGTCGCTCACATCGCCGGCTTTTGCTACAATTCTATAAACCATGGCGTTGTTGAAATTGTTGGGAATTTCAATCTGGAAATTCACAACAGTACTTTGTCCCGCAGCCGTAGTAAAATGTTGTACAGGAAAGATATTCTTAAACCATCCATCCACTGGATTCATGGTAGATGCATTTAATAATTGAAGTTCTGCCTGTCCGCTCACTTCTTTTTCACCAAGGTTTACAATTTTCACGCTGAATTCCATTCCGTCTCCTTCACGTAAAAAGCGTGGCGCATTAGGCTGCACCATTAAAACTTTTTGTGTTATGATAGTTTTTTCGGCATAGCCACTTGCGAGGTCTTTGGTGTGTGCCAATGTCATTAATTTCCATTGCGTAAGCGCTTCCGGCATGTTGAAAGTGAGTTCTATATTACCCTCTTTATCGGTCCTCAATTCAGGAAAAAAGAAAGCGGTTTCATTGAAATTCTTTCGGATTTGGATTTTAGATTGGTCAATGTATGCGGGTCTTTGATTTTCATAGCCTACCGCAAAAGCAGCGGTGTCCATCTGTGCTTCTGATACCTTATCTGAAAGACCTAAAACGACTACTTCATTTAAATTTTCTTTCTTCATCATTTCAGGAGCAGCCATCATATCTACATCCATTGATTTATTCCCTCTTACCATAATTTGATTGCTGTAATAGGTGCGATATTGAGGCAAATAATTCAACACATCATATCTTTTCTCTTTTTGCTCAAGATATTTTTCACTCCAGTATTTTTCAAAGGAATTTACGGTGGCAAAATTTTGTCTTGCCTGCCAGGTATTATATCCTGAATAATTGGGCCATATACTATTCAGATTATTCCATGAATGCGGTTTAAACTGATCGAGTGATGCGTCATACATTGATGCCAGCATTTCTGCAGCTACTTTTTCTCCTTTATTTCCGGTGATTTTCACCTTCCATTTCTCTTCGCTTCCGGGTAAAGTTTTATCACGGTAAGTGTCAAAAGAAATATTGAGTCGCTTGTTGCTCCATGGAACATAGATAGTATTGGAAGCAACATAGAAACGATTGTCTTTTACAAAAAATTGATTCACGGCAAAACCTCCGCGATCATTTTCTGAAATTTTAAAATCGAAAGTTTTTTTGTTGTTGCTTAAAGAATAAAAATCAGTCTGACGGTCTCCGTCTGACTGGTTTTTACTGCCGTCATACCCGGTCAGACCGGGACGGTAAGAACGAGTATGACGGTCTGACTGGGAAATCAAAAACAAATCTTTCGCCGAAGTCCCTGTAATCACATGTGCAGTTTCACCTGGCTCTAAAGAATTATTTTCAACATAATTCCATACATAAGCAGGCGCCGGCAATGACGAAGATTTATTATCATAAACCTGGAAATATTTTACGTCTTTTACCTCCTGTCCATACTGATCTTTCGCGCTTGCTTCTGCTACATACCAACCTTGTGAGAATAGGGAATTGGAAATCAGGAACTGAGAATTGAGGGAAACGCTGTCAGTTTTTTCAAAAACCAATTTATCTTTCTGCCACGATTCTTTTTTACTTTCATCCTTATATTCATCATGCGGAAAGTATTGGATGTATTCATTTTTAGTAAAAATAAACTGATCAGGTTCTGCCCACAATCTTTGACGGATCAATCTATCGTACGCTTGAAGTTTATAAATTTTTACATCCGCTTTTACAGTTTCCAATTCACCGCTTAAATTTTTACTGCTGACCAGAATATTTTTAAGACTGTCTTTATTAATTACATCGCCTTGCGGCAAAGTAATCTGTAAATTCAATGCTTTATAACCGATTGGAACGGTAATGTCTCCGCTTCTTGTTTCGCCATTGATGTCGGTAACATCTGCTTCTATTTTATAATCAAAGACAGGATCTGTTTTTTTATCAATAGTCAGGTCCGGTATGGCTTTAAATTTTATAAAAAATTTTCCATCCGCATCAGTAATTATTTCTCCATTGATAATTTCCAAAGGACTGGTTTGTGGAAAGCCTTTTCTCCAAAACATCCACGGATAAAGGAACCGGGCAACCCTGGTAACTCTGTATGAAACTTTGGCGCCATCAATATTGTTGCCTGCATACGCTTTTGCAAAACCGGTAATACTAACGGTGTCGCCTACGCGAAAACTTCCTTTTGCTTTTTCAAATTCGGTATAAAATTTGGGACGCTTATATTCTTCTACAGAAAACGAAACCAAAGAATTTACATAATCTTCCACATTAATTTCAAACTTGCCATTCAATTTATTTTCAGGTATTTTAAACTTCCCGTTGAAGGATCCAAATTCATTTAAAACAACTTTTAAAGAGTCCACTTTTTGATTATTGGCGTCAGAGAAAATAATGCTTAAAGAATCTTTTGATTGAAGAAGAATAGATTTTTTTGTTTTAAAATCTTTGGTAATGCCAATTCCTTTATAATAAACGGTTTGGCCGGGACGATAAATACTTCTATCAGTAAATAAAAACACTTTGGCATTTTCTACATCATACTTTTTTTGATCAACGTATTTTTCTTCTGTTTCACTATTGTAATTATTGTAATAGACATATTGTTGATCATCTAAAAATAAACGGTCATTTTTATAATTTATTTCCAATCTTATATTTCTGCTGTCATTGGCTTTTTTCTCCTGGGGTAATTGGAAATATCCATTTCTATCCGTTGTAAACAATTCTTTTTTGGATATAATGTAGTCTCGGGTTTTGTAATCGTATTGCTGATTCCATACCTGTACTTTCGCTCCGGCTAAAGGTTGACCCGTGGTGCGATGCAATACAAAATATTGTAAATCACTATTGATAAAACTAATGTCTGAAACATAAAAATATTGAGCAGCGAGCGGGTTTTTATCAAGACTAAAATTTTCATCTCTGCTTCCAAGCAAAGCATATTGGCCCACAGGCAATGCATCTATTTTTACTTCTACAGAATGCGAAAGATAATCATCAACCCGGGGCAAATGGAGTTCCCAGGTTCTGATATTTTTTTGAGCAATTAATTTTTTAAACGCGTCGTTGATGTTATTATTTTTTGTAAGAGTTTTTTTTAATTCAGGAGTTAGGGCGATGATTCTGAAATAAAGTGTATTAAAATTCTGATAAGTAACTAATGTGCGGAATGGCTGCGCCGGAGCATTTATTTTTTCAGTAGTTAAATTGATAGATGGATGTAAAATTGTAGTTACCAAATTTTGAGCATTGATGCCGCCTTCGCTTTTGGGATACTTTTTTAGTAAATCATCAAGAATATCTTTTGCTTTTTTTACGGAGTATTTTGAAACGGAATCTTTGTTCCGGGTGGCTTCAATTGCTTTGTTATAAACGGCTTGCGCCACTAAGAATAGTGCCTGTGCAGAAGCAGGATTATTGCTGTATTTATTACTGATATTTTTTAAAGCATCAATATAGAGTTCATCTTTATTTGACATCACGCCATATTGATTTACAAAATTAATGCGCTCAATGTCCGCATCAATTAAAGCATCCGGCTTTTCATCAGTAAGATGGAATGACAACAATTTTTGAAAGATAAGTAACCCTTTGTGATGAAGAGAAGCGGAATCTTTGGTAATAAACTTTTTATTTATAAATTCATTTGCCGGGGCAAAGGCAATGTCATCTTTTATCTCAAAGGCATAAGCCGGGCGTGTAATATTTCGTTCGTCATTTTTAAAATAATCTAATGCGCGATGTGCCAGTAAATCAAAAAGTGTAGGTCGCAAATTGCGGGCATTTCCTTTTATAATAATGGCATCAAAAGGTTCTAATTTAGTCTGTTGTAAGAGTGCTTCATCTTTTAACGAAGCAAGATATAATTCGCGAATTGTTTTGTGCAGGTCATCCGTTGTCCATGTGGCAATATCTTTTTTATCAAAATTAATGGTATTGGTCCTTGAAAAGAATTTATACCTGTTCTGCTGAAAATAATTCCAGTACAGCTGCGCTGTAATGCTTTGTAATATTGATTTTGCGGGCTCCTTTGCTATGGAAATTTCACGTTGAAGCGAATCAATACTTTTTGCTGAAGCACCTTCCTGAATATTTTGCTGAAGTGTTATTTTAAATAATAATGATTTAATAATCTGTGGGTCATTATTATTTCTTTTAGACAAGCTATAAATATTTTCCACTTCCGTTAAAGCAGATTTGGTCAATCCTTTTTTCTGAAAATCATCCACTTTTTTCCATTGGAAAGTGTAATTATCCGTTTTTTTCTGTGCATTTAAAGTTGAACAACTTAAAAAAGAAAAGATAATAAAAAAAGTTACGGGAAGTAGTAAATATTTTAGAAGCATGTAAATCAATTTGTGTTGAAGATAAAAAACCGTGCCATCCGGGTGTATGATAAAAGCTAATTTATTTCTATGAAGATGCAAAGGAAGATTTATTTCATATGGTTTCGCGGAATCAGTAGTTCTTTAAGAAATCTTAAACATAAACACAAATATTTGACTTCCTGAACTAAATACTATTTACCAAACAATTAATGAGTATATTCCATTTTAAATATCGTTTTTAAAAATTAAATTTGTGAAAAAGATATACTATGGATTTAGTACTAAAAAAAGGAGCCAGCAGGAAAGAGATTGAAGCAATTGAAAAGAAACTGTACAAAGGGAAAGTTCAGACAGGCTTTAATGCAAAAAAATACAATGGAGTTTTAAAACTAAAAGAAGATCCGTTAACCATCCAAATAAAATTAAGAGATGAATGGGAAAGAAATTTTAGTTGATACTAATATATTTTTGTATCTGTTGAAAGGAAATGATACGTTAGAGGAAATGTTACAGGGAAAAAACATTTATATATCATTTATAACCGAGTTGGAGTTGATGGGGCTTAAAAATATAACGCTAAAAGAGGAAAAACAAATAACAGCGTTGCTGAATGATTGTTTGGTGATATCATTGAATAACGAGATTAAGGAAAAATACGTTGCAGTAAGAAGAAAATATTATTTGAAATTGGCTGATGCCATTATTGCTGCAACAGCCATAGCAATAGATATTCCCTTGATTACTGCAGATAAGCAATTTAAAACCGTAGATGAATTGAAAATAGTTACTTATGAGTTATAGGTAGGATTTTATTTCAAATTATGATACACTTTTTGTACATCATCATCCTGCTCCAGGTTATCTACTAATTTTAAAACTTCATTGGCATATTCTTCAGAAAGTTCCATCGTGTTGTCAGGAATGCGTGTAAGCTCAGCCGTTATTACTTCTATCTTTTTTTCTTCCAATGCCTTGCTCATGTTTCCAAATTCATTGAAAGGCGTGCGGATAATAATATTGCCTTCGCTGTCTTCGCCAATCTCTTCCAGGCCAAAGTCTATTAACTCCAGTTCCAGTTCTTCTATGTCAAGATGTTCGTTTTTAATTTTAAATTCTCCGAGGTGATTAAACATGAACGCCACGCTTCCGCTGGTGCCAAGTGAGCCATTGTTTTTATTGAAGTGCATCCGCACATTAGCCACAGTTCGCGTCGGATTATCGGTAGCGGTTTCTACCAACAGCGCCACACCATGCGGCGCATATCCTTCATACACCTCTTCATGATAATCCGTTTTGTCTTTCCCCATTGCGCGTTTAATAGCGGCTTCCACACGGTCTTTGGGCATATTCACGGCTTTGGCATTGATGATGCAGCGGCGCAATGACGCATTGTTTTCAGGTTCGGGACCACCCTGTTTTACGGCAATATCAATTTCTTTACCCAGGCGGGTAAATTGCTTGGCCATTTTATCCCAACGGGCAAACATGGTTGCTTTTCTTACTTCAAAAATTCTTCCCATTTCGTTTATTCTTTTATTGGTTTATTCGTTGATTGGTGACTTTGTCCTGCGCACTCCCAACCCGGCAAATCTAAAATCTAAAATCTAAAGTTTAAAATAATTCATGCCGGCGCTTACTTTTAAGCGCCTTTAAAAAGAGTATTCCTGCTCATTCTTAAATTTATTGACAGGGTAAAACTGATCGGTATTAAACGAATCCTGTTGATTGAATCCCAACTATTTTTATCCAGATGTAATAGCCCATTTTGTGGGAGCCGATATGATTTTATTAAAGTAGAAGGAATGGCTTGAAAAAATTATTGCTTATAGATTACATTTGCAAACAATTTTACTAAATAAAACCGGGAGGAAAAGTAATGAAAGTAATGAAATTTGGCGGCACCAGTGTTGGAAAGCCTGAAAGGATGGCTGAGATCAAAAAGCTGATCACCAAAGATGATGAAAGTAAAGTAGTGGTACTTAGCGCGTTGAGTGGCACCACCAATTCGCTTTCTGAAATAAGCCATCTGCTGGCAAAAGGCGACCGGGTTTCCGCCAAACAACGTATTGATGCGCTTGAGCATCACTACCAGAATTTTATTATTCAACTGGTAAAAGATGAAAAGGCATATCAAAAAGCCAAAGAAGTAATTGCGGAGCATTTTGAATTCTTAAATATTATTTTAAAGATCTCCTTCAGCGAGGCATTGAACAAAGATATTCTGGCACAGGGCGAATTAATGAGCACCAAGCTTTTCAGTATTTACCTTAATGAACAAAAGGTGGCTCATGTATGGCTTGCGGCGCTTGACTTTATGACGATTGACCCCGCCGGCGAACCCCAGGTAGGAAGTATAAAAGTGAAGTTGTCTCAAATATTGCAAAGCCATAAAGACACTTCTATTTTTTTAACGCAGGGATATATTTGCCGCAACTCGAAAGGCGAAGTGGATAACCTGAAACGTGGTGGCAGCGATTATAGCGCCTCTTTAATTGCCGCGGCGCTGGGTGCTTCTGTTTGTGAAATATGGACCGACATTGATGGTATGCACAATAACGATCCGCGAATCGTGGAGAACACAAAACCTATCCGCCATCTGAGTTTTGCCGAAGCTGCTGAGTTGGCTTATTTTGGCGCTAAAATTCTGCACCCTGCCAGTATATGGCCCGCCCAGTATTTTAATTTTCCGGTACATTTATTAAATACTATGGAGCCCGAAGCTTACGGAACTATGATAGAAAGCGAATCTGACAGCGAAGGAGTAAAGGCTATTGCGGCAAAAGATTTTATTACAGCCATTAAAATAAAGAGTACCCGCATGTTGCTCGCTTATGGTTTTTTAAGAAAAATATTTGAGGTATTTGAAAAATACCAGACATCCATTGACATGGTAACCACATCTGAAGTGGCGGTATCCCTTACGATTGACAACGACTCTTACCTGAAAGAAATTATTAAAGAACTGGAAATGTATGGAAGAATAATTGTGGATACTGATCAAACGATTGTTTCTATTGTAGGAAATAAGATCGCGAAGACAGAAAATGTACTGGCAAAAGTGTTTTCCAGCATTGCAGAAATTCCCGTTCGTATGGTAAGTTTCGGCGGAAGTCAGCACAATATTTCGATTCTTGTTGCGCATGAGCATAAAGAAAAAACATTACAATTGTTGAATAAGGGCTTGTTTGAATAAGGTAAGAATGTGGAATGTGGAAATGATTTGAAGAGTTGAGTTTTATACGTTCATAGCTGATATCTCATCTCTTATAACTTATTCCCATCTTTCTGTAAACAAAACTTAACAGCCACATTGGGCCTATCAGTAAAAACTGGATGTCTTTTAAGAAAGATGGTTTTTTGCCTTCTACATTGTGTCCATAAAACTGTCCGATCCAGGCCATCGCAAATATGATTATGCAAACCAGCCATAATGAAACTGGTATTTGTGTTTCAATAATGAAACATACAGCAAGGCATACCATACCAAATAAAAACATTCCGATTCCGAGTGAAAAAGATAACCGCAGGTAATATAGAGTGATCAATAAAATAACGATCATGGCAACATTGAGGGTTACGCCGTTAATTTCCCATGGCAGTTTAATACTGTATAATAAACCTGTAATAGAGAAAAAAATGGCAGGTACACAAATCCAGTGTATGGCTTCATTGGTTTTGTTTTGATGGCTCTCGCCATATTCAGTAAGCCATTGAGTAACGGTTCTCATAATGATTTGATTTGAAAGTTTAAATATAAGATAATTTACCAGGCCGCGGGCTCTCTTTGGGGTGTGGTGAATTCCCACTCATCGGTTGCCTCGGTTCTTTCCAAAATAAACGCTAAATCCGTTCTATAAAAAATTATAAAAACGCTACAATTATGTAACTTTGCCGCCCTGTCATTTTGGCTAAGAAAACTTTTCTGCATCAAATTTGACTCGATAGCTTTATTCATTCAATTTAATCTAATCTTTATATGGCTGGCTTTCTTTCGATGCTATTCGGTGGTAATAAAAGTGAAAAAGATGTAAAGGTATTACAACCCTACATTGGTAAAATAAATGCTTTTTTTGATCAATATCAATCTATTTCAAACGATGAGCTGCGCAATAAAACAATTGTTTTTCGCGAACGCATCAAAGAATATTTAAAAGACATTGATAATGAAATAGAAGCCAGAAAAAAGGAAGCGGAGGTATTGGATTCTGCTGACATTTCCGGCCGCGATGCTATTTACCAGGGCATTGATGCCATGCGCAAAGACCGGGATAAAAAGCTGGAAGAAGTTTTAATGGATATTTTACCGGAGGCTTTTGCCGTGGTAAAAGAAACCGCCCGCAGGTTTAAGGATAATGCTGAACTGGAATCTACCGCTAGTGAATTGGATAAAACTTTCAGCCTGACTAAAAAATACATAACCATAGACGGCGATAAAGCTATTTATAAAAACAAATGGACAGCCGGCGGCACAGAAATAACATGGAACATGGTGCACTATGATGTGCAGCTTATCGGCGGTATTGTTTTGCACCAGGGAAAGATTGCGGAAATGGCTACTGGTGAAGGTAAAACCCTGGTTTCTACTTTGCCTGCTTACCTCAATGCATTGGCCGGGCATGGCGTGCACATTGTAACGGTGAACGATTACCTGGCGCGTCGTGATAGTGAATGGAACGGAACTATATTTGAATGGCTTGGCCTTACCGTAGATTGTATTGATAAGCACCAGCCAAATAGCGAAGAGCGCCGCAAGGCTTACGGTAGCGATATTATTTATGGTACCAATAATGAGTTTGGTTTCGATTACCTGCGTGATAATATTGTGCACTCACCCGATGAAATGGTGCAGGGCAAACACCATTTTGCTATGGTGGATGAGGTTGATAGTGTGTTGATAGATGATGCAAGAACGCCTTTAATTATTTCGGGCCCCATACCACGTGGCGATCAGCAGGAATTTGACCAGTTAAAACCTCGTGTTGAAAAAATTGTGGAGGTGCAAAGAAAAGTAACCAATAATTTTTTGATTGAAGCAAAGAAAAAAATAGCGGAAGGGAATGATGATCCCAGGGATGGCGGCCTTGCTTTATTTCGTTCGCATCGCGGGCTTCCGAAAAGCAGTGCGCTTATAAAATATTTGAGTGAACCAGGCATGAAGGTGAAACTTCAAAAAGCTGAAAACCATTACCTGGCCGATCAGCAGAAGAATATGCACATCGTGGATGATGAGCTTTATTTTGTGATTGACGAAAAAAATAACCAGGTACAGCTTACCGATAAAGGAATTGCGTTGATTACAGGATCTGGCGAAGACCCTGAATTTTTTATCATGCCCGATATTGGTGTGAAGCTCTCTGAAATAGAAAAAAGCACCGCTACTCCTGAAGAAAAATTGGAACAAAAGGAAACCTTGTTAAACGAGTATTCTATAAAAGCAGAAAGAATTCACACCGTTACCCAATTATTAAAAGCCTATACGCTTTTTGAAAACGACGTGGAATATGTAGTTATTGACGGGCAGGTAAAAATAGTGGATGAGCAAACGGGCCGTATCATGGAAGGCCGCCGTTATTCTGATGGCTTGCACCAGGCCATTGAAGCAAAAGAAAATGTAAAGATAGAAAGCGCCACGCAAACCTACGCCACTATTACCTTACAGAACTATTTCAGAATGTATCACAAGCTGGCCGGTATGACCGGTACTGCTGAAACAGAAGCCGCTGAATTCTGGGATATTTATAAATTGGATGTGGTTTCTATTCCGACGAATGTTCCGGTAATAAGAGGAGATATACAGGATCTGGTTTTTAAAACCAAACGTGAAAAATTTAAGGCCGTTATTGAAGAGATAGAAAAGATGAGTGCTGAGGGCAGGCCAATCCTGGTAGGTACTACCTCTGTTGAAGTAAGTGAATTACTCAGCAGAATGATGAAGCAAAAGGGGTTACAGCACAACGTACTAAACGCAAAGCAGCATGCTAAAGAAGCACAGGTAATAGCCGAAGCGGGTTTATCAGGCGCCGTTACTATTGCCACCAACATGGCAGGACGGGGTACTGATATTAAACTTGGCCCCGGCGTAAAAGAAGCTGGTGGTTTGGCGATCCTTGGAACAGAAAGACATGAAAGTCGTCGTGTGGACAGGCAGTTGCGTGGCCGTGCAGGCAGGCAGGGTGATCCCGGTTCTTCCAAATTCTTTGTATCGCTGGAAGATGATTTGATGCGCATGTTTGGTAGCGAAAGAATCGCTTCATTGATGGATAGAATGGGGTATAAAGAAGGCGAGGTGATTCAGCACAATATGATCTCAAAAAGTATTGAGCGCGCGCAGAAGAAAGTGGAAGAAAACAATTTCGGCATCAGGAAAAGATTGCTGGAATACGATGATGTGATGAATAAGCAGCGAACGGTTATTTACGGAAAACGCAAACATGCCTTGTTTGGAGAAAGGCTGGCTCTTGATCTGGATAATGCATTTTATTCTGTGGCGGAAGGCATTATTAATTCGGGGAAAGAAATGAGCAATCACGAGGAGTTCAAGCTTTCTGCGATTGTAAATTTCGGCATTGACACTACCATCACAAAAGAGGAATTGGATAAAGAAGATGTTGGTACTTTATCTAACCGCCTGTATTACGAGGCCAAGGATCGTTACAATGAAAAGAACAGGTTGATGAACCAGCAAACGCTGCCCGTTATTAAAAATATTCGCCGGGAACAAGGCAATCATATCATCAATGTGGCCGTTCCTTTTACCGATGGTAAAAAAGCAATGCAGGCCATTGCCAATCTTGATAAAACGATTGAAACCAATGGTGCAGAGCTTACCAACGCGCTGGAACGCAACATTACCCTTGCTTTGATTGATGATGCCTGGAAGGAACATTTGCGTGCTATGGATGATCTGAGGCATAGTGTACAAACTGCGGGTTATGAACAAAAGGATCCTTTGGTTATTTATAAAATTGAAGCGTTTGGCGCCTTTAAGCAAATGGATGACCAGGTGAATAAAGATATAGTAAGCTTCCTGGCACATTGCGGTATTCCGGCAGAGCAAAACCAGGCAAGCAGGATCACAGAGGAGAAGAGAAGAAGAACTGACATGAGCAAAATGCACCAGCGCAAAGAAGAATTCGTTGGTGCAGGCGGTGGTGGCCCCGAATATCTTTCGCAGGAAAATGAATACAACGATCCTTCAGAAAACATAAAACAGGAGCCTATAAAAGTAGGACCCAAAATAGGCCGCAATGATCCGTGCCCATGCGGTAGTGGTAAGAAATATAAGAATTGCCACGGAAGAGAATAAGCATTTATTTTCTGCTTTTCTTTATGAATAAAAAGAATGAATTTTTAAAAATCCCGAAGAATGTTTGGGATTTTTTTTGCGCTAATAACCTGTGATTGAAGGGTATTTCAATGCATTCAATTGGGCACCCGCGAGGGGTGCCCCTACATTT
>JBDSOE010000134.1:0-9999 GCA_039915005.1 Ginsengibacter sp. | reverse complement strand
ATGAGTAATTATTTTGATGCTTTTCGTATAGATCATATTTTGGGATTCTTTAGAATATGGAGCATACCTATGAATGCCGTGGAAGGAATTTTGGGAAGATTTGTTCCCTCTGTTCCGGTTGATGTTTCTGAATTTCATGCGCAAAATATATGGTTCAGCCGCGATCGCTATTGCCTGCCCTACATTACAGATGAAATTGTTGAAAATATTTTTAATGAAAGAGCGGATGAGATTAAAAAAGATTTCTTAACACGCAATGATGACGGCTATTACCGGCTGAAAGATTTTGTAAATACACAGGCAAAAGTGGTGGACTGGTTATCTGCCAAAGAAGACGATGTCCTAAAACAGGGATTGTTTGATTTGATCTGTAATGTAATTTTAATAGAAGAAGAAAATTCCAATGGACAAAAATTCCATTTCCGGATTGGCATGGATACTACCTCTTCGTTTTTGCAAATTGAATATCATACCCGACAGCAATTAAAAGAGTTGTATGTAGATTATTTTTACAGAAGACAAAATGAGTTCTGGCGAAGAAGAGGCCTGGAAAAACTACCCCAGTTGAAACGAAATACGGACATGCTGATATTTGGTGAAGACCTGGGCATGGTGCCGCCTTGTGTGCCTGAGGTGATGAAGCAACTCGGTATTTTGGGACTTGAAATTGAGCGCATGCCCAAGCAATCCGGCTCAGAATTTTTTCATCCTAAGGAAGCGCCTTATTTATCAGCCATCACACCTTCTACGCACGACATGAGTACCCTGCGCGGTTGGTGGGAGGAGGATCGGGAAAAGACGCAAAAATTTTATAACCACATGCTTGGTCATTATGGCGAAGCGCCTTCCTTTTGCGAAGGCTGGATCAGTAAGGAGATTATTTTACAACATTTGTATTCGCCAGCCATGTGGAGTATTTTCCAGTTGCAGGACTTGCTTGGCATTGATGAAAAGTTGCGCCGCGAAGATCCGCGAGAAGAGAGGATCAATATTCCTTCAGACCCCAATCATTACTGGCATTATCGTATTCATATAGGCCTGGAAAAATTATTGAAAGAAAAAAAATTTAATGAAGAGATAAAAAAATATGTGGAGGAAAGTGGAAGAGGGAACTAAATCCCTGACTCCTAAAAGGGAACTTTAGTTTGAACTTCTGGAAAAAACAGGGAGGTTAAAAAGAAGAAGTTGCTTATAAAACATTTGTAATTTTTAAAAATAACGTTTATAAATAGGAGTATGTTTTACGAAAGTTCACCAGTTATTTTTGCGAATGCAAGAAGATTAAGGAACGAGCCTACTGCTTCTGAGATCATATTTTGGGACTTGCGGAAATAGCATTTTGTCGGTTACAGATTTAAAAGGCAACATCTCATTTCTAAATATATTGTCGATTTTTATTGTCATAAACTAAAACTGGCAATTGAAATGATGGTAGTATTCATTTATCTGAAAGGAACCATTAAAAGTGATAAACTAAGAGATGAATTTATGAATTCCTTAAATTTGAAAATAATAAGATTTACAAATGACGAGGTTTGTGAAAATGGAGAAGAGGTTGTAAGAAAATTAAAAGAGGTAATAACCCTTCTTATTACAGGGTAAAATCTCATTCGGGATTTATTAAAACTTATAGTTTTGAAAAAATAAAAATAGATACATTCAATAGATACACTAATATTAAAACTTTAAAAAATCTTCTAAAGGTGATCAATAATAACAATAATCTGAACTTAAGGGAACACTGCGAATGGGTGTTCCCCTTTTGGGATCAGGGTTCCTTTAGGGCTCAGGAATAATGAACTTAAAATATAAAACATCCAATCTTGCTTTCAAACATGCTTTTACTATTTCTAAAGGAACCAAAACGCATCAGCCGGCCTTATTTGTAGAACTTGAATACTTTGGCATTAAAGGTTATGGCGAAGCGCCGGCAATAACGTATTACAACATCACCGTTGAAAAAATGATTGCCGATATAGAATCAATGAAACCATTCATTGAAAAATTTTCTTTCACGGAGCCCGACAGGTATTGGCATTACCTGCATCATTTATTGCCGCAAAATCCTTTTTTAGTTTGCGCGCTTGATATGGCGGCATGGGATATTTATGGCAAAATGAAAGGCAGGCAACTTCATCAGTTGTGGAATCTTGATGTTTCAAAAAATCCATTAACGGATATTACCATCGGTATAGATAGCATAGAAAATATGGTATCGAAATTGAAAGAAACACCCTGGCCGATTTATAAAATTAAATTGGGAACCAAAGAAGATGATATCCCTATTATCCGGGAATTAAGAAAGCATACAGATTCTGTTTTCAGGATTGATGCCAATGCCGCATGGAAAGCAGATGAGGCGCTTGAAAAAATAAAAATATTTAAAGACCTGGGAGTGGAATTTATTGAACAACCTTTGGCGATAGATGATTTGGAAGGAATGAAATTTTTACATGAGCATTCGCCTTTGCCACTCATTGCAGACGAGAGTTGCGTATCGGAACAGGATGTACTAAAATGTAAGCGCTTCTTTCATGGCATCAATATTAAACTTACCAAATGCAGTGGAATTACACCCGCTTTGCGGATGATAAAAATGGCGCGTGAATTTGAAATGAAAGTGATGGTGGGCTCTATGAATGAAAGTTCCATTGGCACAGCGGCGGTGGCGCAACTGTTGCCCTTACTCGATTATGTGGATATGGACGGGCCGTTACTTCTTGCAGAAGATGTGGCAAGCGGAGTACAATTTGAAAATGGAAAAATTATATATGCAGAAGGAAACGGATTGGGAGTTTCGGTAGCGCCTTTTTAATTCCCTGTATTTTTTCTGATGTTTATAATTCTGTTTTGATGCCATCCAAAAGGGTTATTGCCACCAGATATTATTTGGATTAAAACCTGAGTTTTTACTGGTAAAATGTTTTTATATTTTTACTGTTTAATAAAAACGTTTTATCAGACCAAAATATAAATAGGCCATTATGAGAAGAAATTATTCAGAACTGATTAAGCGGATTGATTTTTCAAGATCCTCTGACGGAGTGGTTCCTGCTATCGTTCAGGATGCATCCACCCATACAGTTTTAATGCTGGGTTACATGAACCTGGATGCAGTATTGGAAACAATAGATACAGAGGTACTTACTTTTTTCAGCAGAAGCAAACAACAATTATGGACAAAAGGCGCCACCAGTAAAAACTATTTGCACCTCGTGGATATTAAACTGGATTGCGATTTTGATACGTTGCTTATAAAGGCAAAGCCGGATGGAAATGTTTGCCACACCGGTGCAGAAACATGTTTCAATGAACCCAATACTTCTGAAGATTTTTTGCGTACGCTGGAGAAAATAATTGAAGGTAGAAAAAAGCGTCCCGTATCGGGTTCTTATACTTCCACGCTTTTTAAAAGCGGTATGAATACGATGGCGCAAAAATTAGGCGAGGGCGCTTTAAAAATGCTGATTGAATCGAAAGACCATAATGACAGGCACTTTGTAAATGAGGCTGCGGATATGCTTTTCCACTACCTTGTTTTGTTGCAGGCTAAAAACAAAACACTTTCCAATGTGGTGGATGCTTTGGAAAAAAGACATGCGGCTCCTAAATAAATAACACAAATTTTTGTCACGAATTACACGAATTCTTATCGCGGATAACACGAATTTCTGTCACGAGTTACACAAATTTTGTTTTGCCTTAAAGACACGAGTTTTCCAAAAGCTTTATTATAGAGTTTATATAATTCAGGTAATTGGTGTAATTCGTTTAATTCGTGTAATTAGTGCTTACCAAATCCTCACCCTCAGACTATCCGGTCTGTACATTTTGTCTCCCGGCTTTATATTAAAAGTAGAATAAAATTCATCCACATCGCTGAAAGGCCCGTTAACACGGTATTTGGCGGGTGAATGTACATCGGTCATCAACTGAGTTTTCAGGCTTTCATCACGCGTAGCATACAACCATCCTAACGCATAACCCATAAAATAACGTTGCATGGGAGTAAGGCCTTCCACCTTTTCATTCTTTTTATATTGTTCTGTTTTTTTGAATGCGTCTATGCCTAACAGTATCCCTCCAAGGTCGGCGATATTTTCCCCTAAAGTAGCCTGCCCGTTTATTTTGGTTCCCGGCAAAGGTTCATATTCATTAAACTGCCGAACCATTAATTGTGATCGCTTTGCAAATTCTGCTGAATCATTTTTTGACCACCAATTTTTCAGGTTTCCTTTTTCATCGTAGAGCCTTCCCTGGTCATCAAAGCCATGCGTAATTTCGTGGCCGATAGTAGAGGCGCCGGCATATCCATATACCGTTGCGTCGTCCAGGTCACTGTCTTTAAAGCCAGGCACAGTAAAGATTCCGGCAGGTAATACTATTTCGTTGTTGGCGGGATTGTAATACGCATTATACGTTTGCGGATACATATCCCATTCGCTTCTGTCAATCGGTTTTCCCAATTTATTTACTTCATATTGATGCCACCATATATTGGCATTCATCATGTTTTGCAAATAGCTTTCTTTGCTGATGTTCATTGCTGAAAAATCTTTCCATTTATCGGGATAGCCTACCTTTTTTGTCATGGCATTTAATTTTACCAAAGCCTTTTCTTTGGTACTGTCGCTCATCCACGATAGATTTTTGATTCTTTCTTTATAAGCGTCTCTTATATTTTCTACCAGGTCGCTGTACCTTTTTTTGGTGGTGCTGTCAAAATATTTTTTTGCATAAAGCTGGCCCAGTAATTCTCCCATAGCATTTTCTTCGCTTCGGATAGCCCTTTTCCAGCGGGGCTTTCTTTCTTTGGCGCCGCTGAATAATTTAGAAAAATTAAAAGCCTCCGTACCAAAGGCTTCCGGCAATGCTTCTGAGAAAGCAGATACCGTTCTGTATCTCAGATAATTTTTCCAATCGCTGATTGAGGTGGATTCTAAAATACCATCTAATGCTTTAAAAAATTCTGGCTGTCCCACAATTACAGAATCTATTTTGGTAACCCCAATATTTTGTAAAAAGCTTTTCCAGTCAATGGCTGAAGAAAGTTTTGGTAAATCAGTAATGGCCGTCTTATGATAATTGGCATAAGGATCACGCAGGTCGGCCAGCTTCCTCGAAGCCTTAGCCAGTTTGGTTTCCATTGTTAGAATATGTAATGCAGCTTCACCGGCGCTTGCAGAATCCTGCCCTTGTAATTCCAGCATTTTGGCAATGTGCCTACTATATGCTTTACGAATATGCGTGGTAGAAGAATCTGTATTGAAATAGTAATCACGCTCTGGAAGCCCAATGCCTCCCTGCCATAATTTATAACTCATCACCTCACTGTTTTTGTCGTCTTGCTGAACATAGTCTGCGAATAAGGCGCTTACGCCCACTTTATCCAGTTCGCTTACTACATTTATAAAAGAAGGCACATCAGTAATAGTATTTATTTTCTCAAACAAAGGTTGTAAATATTTAGTACCCTGTTGTTCTGTTTTTGTACTGTCCATAGCACTGGTCCAGAAATCGCCGATCTTTTGCGAAGTAGATCCTTTGGCTGCGCCTTCTTTAGCGGCAGCCTCGCTTATGTCGCGAAGCCGTTGCAAGTTTTCGTTAATAACGAGATAAGCAATTCCCCACGAACTTTCTTCATTGGGTATCGGGTTGTCTTTTATCCATTTGCCATTGGCGTACATAAAAAAATCTTCACCTGGTTTGGCAAGCGTATCAATGTTAGCTGCAAATACATCTTTTGAAGTTTCTGCTGTTTTTGTTTTGCAGGAAAAAAAAGTAAGACAGATAAAACTGTAGAAAAATATCTTTTTCATTATGTAAAATTGAGAGCGTAAATGTAATGAAGGATTGAGGTAAAAAAATTAAAATAAAAACAATTTTGGTAGTTGATACAGTTTTACTTTTACGCTGAGCAAGCGGGGATCTAAAGACATGGGGATGAAGAGCTCCATCATATGGATTGCCTTGTTACCCTGTAAAAACAAAAGGATTCCTACAAATGTCAGCAGAAAGATATCCAAATAAAAACCGGCGAGGCATGGATTCTATTTGCCATCCCGCAACTCCCGGAGAAATTTTACCAACGATTATCAACAATAACAGATGCCGCGAATTCTTTCACTTTTTCCGGCGCTTCAAATAAAGCCCCTTCTGTATGATCTGAATAAACACAAATTATTTGTCACAGTTTTTTTTCTCAAAAAGTTGAAATGAATCTTCTTCAAACTCAGTATTATATACACGCCGAAGACGGACGTGCTGCACATCTTTATTCTTCAGCTATCGCAATAAGGCAGTAGTACCTCTTTTTTTATAAATCATATTATCCACCCCTACCCCTTCTACTACCCATACCACCACCTGTGAAGATTGGGGTATCCCTTTAAACACACCGTTCCATCCCTGCTTAGCTGATTTGGCTTCAAATATTTGCTGGCCCAGGCGGTTGAATATTTGGAAATACCGAAGCTCTTTGATGCCTAACAGCAGGGGATGTAAAAGATCGTTTAGGCCATCACCGTTAGGCGTAAACGCCGTAGGTACATATATTTCTACCTTCTCAATTGTTTTTACCAATTGGGTATCCACAGTTACGCATCCGGCTTTAGATTTCAGTTTTATGGTGTAAAGCTGATCTGCTGATCCGTTAAATACAGGTTGGTAACTTGTGCGGCTGTTTAATGAAATGCCTGGATTCCATAAAACAGTAGTTCCTATTGGTCTCGCTTCTAAATTCAGTGGCTTTTCTATCACGGCATATTGTACCGGGTAGTTGATACCCGCGATAGGATCATCAATTATAATCGGCTGTCTTCGGGTAGCAATGCTGCAACCATCCTCATTTTGAAGAGTTGCATGGTACGAGCCTGTATGAGTAACACGATAACTTGTTTGATTAAGCTGGGCCACACTTATGTTATCACTGAACCATTCGATACCCTTAGTGGCTGCCACACTCAGGATACTACTGTCGCCGGTATCAGAGCAATACGCAGCGCTGCCCCTCAGGTGCAAAGCGCTATCTATAATGGAAGCGCGTACTACCACGGTATCAGTACTTACACATCCCCCGCCATCGTGTCTGGTGGTGAGAATGTAGGGAGTGGTGATACCCGGCCCCGCTAATGGATTGGAAATTTCAGGATCGGACAAACCTATGGACGGGTGCCAGCTATACACTAACCCTGGTTGGGAAATGGTGCCTATGGTAACCGGCTTTTTATTGCACGAGAGTTGGTCGGTTCCTGCATTCGCTTTGATTCGTAAAGAATCTACCAGCGTTGCGAATAAAGTATCATTGCATCCATAACCGTTATAAGGCACTACGGTTACTGCGTACCTGGTGCCGGGCGGCGGCGGAGGATAAAAGCTGATAGTCTGTTCATGACCAAGAATCTTGCTAAACGTACTATCATACCAGGTATAATCCTGGTATCCATAAGGTGCGGTCAGGTTTACCGCTGTATCGTCTTTACAATAGGTGGCTCCTACAAACTCACTGGAGCACTCTGAATTAATATCAATATAAGCGTATCCAAAATGCCTCCTGAACGTGCAATCGGCTGTCTTAAAAAAAAGGCGGATCTTTTTTCCTGCATTGCCATCAAGATTAACAGAGACCGCCGACCAGTCTTTGCACCATACCGGAGTTTCTCCACCCGGATTGGGCGATTCAAAAAAACCGGGCAGCAAAGAGCCATAAGGAATAAAAGTAAATGAGGAACAGTAGATGAGCTTATTATCGGTAACATTGGTAATTTCTATTTCGAGCCTGGGCTGTTGAAATTCGAGGTGATTAGGATCCTGGAACACTACGGCATAATGATAAATAAGAGAGTAAATATCCTGGTTGGCGGGGATGGTAAACTCATACGAAATTCCCTCAGCCTCGGTACCGGCTACATTATTTCCGAGCCTTACAGAATGAGCGCTACCGTTGGGACAATTGACCGGGAAGCCACCGTAAGGATCCACCCCTTCGCCAGTGTTGGCTGTGAACATCGTATGCCGGTTATAAACCGCCCCCCCGGAGGGATACAGGTTAATGACATTCGCACTATTTACGGCTTCTGAGGAACCTATATAACAAGTCCATCCATTAAAAGTTCCTGTTTCAAAATCAATATTAGGAGGGCAGCCCTGAGAATTTGCAGAAAAAGGGCAGGTATATAAAAGCAAGCTTATACACGTTATTCGTATTTGAAAATGAATAGCCTGCATGTTGGGTTTATAAAATCTTGAAAAAATTAGGATTTGTAAGCCTGTTATAAAGTTAACAGATTTTGTCAGGTATTGTAATAGAAATTTTGATAGATTTTTATTTTTACTCTCCCGTCGTTGGTGTCTTCACGAACCACATTTCTCTCCCGTGGACAACGTTCAATAAATGGCATAGATGATAATTCGAGAGCACATAGAATTCAAAATAGCGAACACGAACCAGGAGTTTAACAATGGAAAAAAATTATTTTAATAATACGCCATATCATTAGACAGTAGATACCATCCTAACGTTTGACAATGATCGTTCCTGAGTGTGGTCTTACAGAAGAATTGAAGTGAGAAGTTCTTGTTACACATTCGATGCAAAAATTCGGCGTACCGGACAAGCAGGTACTACCAGTTTTTCGCAATGGTAAACATTATTAGCTTTGCATAAAATCAATCAATATGTCAAACAACAGCGTAACACTACACCGAGTTCTTAAAGCAGTGCCTGAAAAGGTTTATCGCGCCTTTACAGAATCTAATGCGCTTGCATCATGGATACCGCCCTATGGCTTTACATGTGTTGTTCATAATATGGAAGTGAAACCAGGTGGAAATTACAAGATGTCCTTTATCAATTTTTCTACAGGCAATGGGCATTCTTTTGGCGGAGAATATCTTGAGCTCAAGCCGAATGAGTTTTTAAAATACACCGATAAATTTGATGACCCTAATTTGCCCGGAGAAATGATTACTTCAGTTTGGCTTCGTAAAGTTTCCGTAGGTACAGAACTTAAAGTAATCCAGGAAGGCATTCCGGCTGTTATCCCAACTGAAATGTGTTATTTGGGGTGGCAGGAATCATTAGAAAAATTGGCAAAATTAGTTGAACCGAAAATTCCAGATGCCTGATTTACTCATAACTAAGTTCAATTATTCCCCGCATCAATAAATGAACAGAATGAATCCAAAAGTTGATTGGTATTTTAATAAAGAATCTCAATGGCAGAAAGAATATGCAAGATTGAGAATGATTATTCTTGACACGGGACTTACCGAAGAATTGAAGTGGGGCTGTCCTTGCTACACGTTTCCTGCCACGGCGGGCAAGCAGAGCAACATCGTTTTAATACATGGGTTTAAAGAATACTGTGCACTTTTGTTTTTCAAGGGTGCCTTGTTAAAAGATACCGATGGTATTCTCATTCAGCAAACAAAAAATGTTCAGTCGGCACGACAGGTTCGATTCACCAATATTAAAGAAATAGTGAAGATGGAAAAAATGATGAAAGCTTATATTTATGAAGCCATTGAAATAGAAAAAACTGGTTTGAAAGTAGATCTTAAAAAAACTAAAGAATTCAACACTCCAGAAGAATTCCAAAAGAAATTAGATAAAATCCCCGCATTGAAATCTGCTTTTAAAGCATTGACGCCCGGACGGCAAAGAGGATACATTCTTTATTTTTCTGCACCCAAGCAATCCAAAACCCGGGCGTCGAGGATTGAAAAATGTATGCAGAAAATTCTCAGTGGAAAGGGATTAAATGATTAGAAAATTCTCTGCGGGAATGAGAAAATAAATAAATCAACACCTATTCAACAGAGATGATATAAAAGTATGAGCAAAATTAATAGCCATAAAAATCAGTTGTCGCCTTCACTACAGGAAGAATTACTCAAAGCATTAAAAGCCCGCTTTGATAAAAACACGAGTCGCCATAAAGGTTTGGAATGGGATAAAGTAAAGCCAAGACTGGAAGCCAATACTGAAAAACTATGGTC
>JBDSOE010000119.1:0-7226 GCA_039915005.1 Ginsengibacter sp. | reverse complement strand
ACCTCATTGCTGATTACTGATTGCTGATTGCTCATTGCTCATTGCTCATTGCTCATGCCTGATGGCTTTTATCCCCGGCAATTCTTTTCCTTCAAAATATTCCAGTAAAGCCCCGCCGCCGGTAGATACATAACTTACTTTATCGGCGAGGTTAAATTCATTTACCGCGGCCACACTATCGCCGCCGCCCACCAAACTATAAGCCCCTTTTTGGGTAGCTTCCGCAATGGCTTCCGCAATGGCTTTGGTGCCTTGCTGAAATTTTTCCATTTCAAAAACCCCCATCGGGCCATTCCACAAAATGGTTTTACTTTCCATAATAATTTTAGAAAACTCTTTAATGCTTTCGCTGCCAATATCCAATCCCATCCAGCCTTTTTCAATAAGACCGTTAGCCACCATTTTGGTGTTGGCATCATTAGAAAACTTATCGGCGATAACACTATCCACCGGGATATGAAAAGAGACATTCTTCTCTTTTGCTTTTTTCAGAATTTCATTGGCAAGATCCAGTTTATCTTCTTCACAAAGACTACTGCCAATTTCTTTTCCCTGCGCTTTTAAAAAGGTGTACGCCATGCCGCCACCGATAATAATGTGATTGGCTTTGTTCAAAAGATTTTCTATAATTTCTATTTTATCAGAAACTTTAGCGCCGCCCAAAATAGCGGTAAAAGGATTTTCGGAGCTGTGCAATATTTTTTCTGCATTGGCCACTTCACTGTTCATCAATAAGCCAAACATTTTTTTACCTTCCGGAAAATATTTTGCTATCACCGCCGTGGAAGCATGCGCGCGGTGAGCCGTACCAATGGCATCATTCACATACACATCGCCCAGTGCACTTAACTTTTTGGCAAATGCTTCCTCTCCCTTTTCTTCTTCTTTATAAAAACGAAGATTTTCTAAAAGCAACACCTGTCCTGGTTTTAAGTCTTTTGCTTTTTGATTGGCTTCATTGCCTACGCAATCATCCGCAAACAAAACGGTGGCGCCCGGTAATAATTCTTTCAAATGTGGCAACAAATGCTTCAGTGAAAACTTATTTTCCGGGCCAGCCTTGGGCCTGCCAAGGTGAGACATAAGAATAACACTTCCGCCTTCCTCTAAAATCTTTTTTATAGATGGAACAGCAGCGCGCATCCTGGTATCATCCGTAATATGGAAATGATCATCAAGAGGTACATTAAAATCATCCCTTACAAGGGCTTTTTCATTTTTGAAATGGTGTTGTGAAAATTGGGTCATTGTATTTCAATTATATCTTTATTAAAATCAAGTAATAGACGAATGGATCTGGCAAGGTTACGTTCCAGGATTGACAAAAGTATTTTATTATCGCAGTTAGGAATTTTAAGAACGATCAATTTGGGAGGAGACCCCGACTTGCTGATGATTTCAGGCAAGTCCGAATCTTTTGATATTAAGATAATATTTCCATGTTTTTTTGCTCTCAAATAAATATCGAAATCGCTTAAATCGTATAATTCCAGTACGTAAGAAGACTTGACATTAAAGCCTGACTTTTCTTTCAACCATTTTGCTATAATAGGCGAGATATGATTATCCAGCCAAATTTCCCAATCAGGCTGCATTAATAGTAAGTGTATTTTTTGTTCTTAAAGCCGCATAAATTAATGCTGCCTGAATATCCTCTTTTTCAAGAATTGGATGTTGTTCCAAAATTTCTTCTATCGTCATATCATTTGCCAGCATTTCAAAGATATCGCCAACGGGAAATCTCATACCCCTTATAGTGGGTTTGCCAGACATCAGACCGGGAACAATGGTAATTCGTTTTAATAATTCAGTATTCATGATAATTTTATTATTCAAAACTAAATCAAATATTTTAATCAATTTTCAGTTCATCAATATGGTTCACATTTTCCTGTGCATACTCCAATGAAGCAATTATATCCTCTTTCTCCGGATATGGAAAATCTGCCAGAATCTCTTCCTCTGTCATTCCACTGGATAAATAGCCAATTACATCCGATACTTTAAACCTCATTCCTCTGATAATTGGCTTCCCGTTAAATATGCCAGGGGTTAATTGTAATCCTTTTTAATAGTTCAGTTTCCATACACTATTTTTTTTCCAAATTTACGCACTTTACCATAAAAGGATCATGCACTTTTTGAATCAGAAACAGAGAAAAAGATTAACCACCAAAAATAAATTTGCCGGTATAAACATTTCCCTACTATATTTGTAGGATAATATTAATGACACACTCAATAACTATATCTCAACTTTCTTGTTTAGCCAACATTAATTGCATGCACAATCGTTGTATGCCGTAAGGCATCTTATAATCCATATCATCCCCTCTAAGGTTTTGCCTTTTTTACAAAAGGAAAATTGATTCCATTCATTCTAAATTTAATTTTCATTTATAAACAACCAATTTATGAGCAGTCAACGTTTTGAAACATTACAACAACATGCAGGCCAGGAGCCAGACCCAACAACCGGTGCTCGCGCAGTGCCCATTTACCAGACTACTTCTTTTTCTTTTAAAAATTCTGAACACGGAGGCAACCTTTTCGCTCTGAAAGAATTTGGCAATATTTATACCCGTATTCAAAACCCTACAACAGATGTTTTTGAAAAAAGAGTGGCGGCACTGGAAGGCGGTGTAGCAGGCCTTGCCACTTCATCAGGCTTATCCGCCCAGTTTCTGGCGATGAACAATATTTTGCAGGCAGGAGACAATTTTGTAACCAGCCCCTTCCTTTATGGTGGTACTCATAACCAGTTTAAGATAGCGTTCAAACGACTGGGAATAGAGGCCAGGTTCGCAAAAGATGATAAAGCAGCAAGCATAGAAAGCCTCATCAACGAAAACACAAAAGCCATTTTTGTGGAAACGATCGGTAATCCTGATTTCAGTGTTCCTGATTTTGAAGGAATAGCCGCAGTGGCAAAAAAATACGATTTACCTTTTGTAGTAGATAACACTTTTGGCGCCGGAGGTTATCTTTTCCGTCCGCTGGAGCATGGTGCTAA
Source organism: Ginsengibacter sp. (assembly GCA_039915005.1). GTDB lineage: Bacteria > Bacteroidota > Bacteroidia > Chitinophagales > Chitinophagaceae > Ginsengibacter. Next base: position 4,213 of record JBDSOE010000119.1, on the reverse strand, counting down.
TGTAGTAGTACATGCTGCTACCAAATGGATCGGAGGGCATGGAAACAGCATTGCCGGCATCATCATTGACGGAGGAAATTACAACTGGGGTAATGGAAAATTTCCTGCATTTTCTGAACCTTCAGAAGGATATCACGGTTTGGTATTCAATGACGTATTCGGCAGCAAAGGACCCTTTGGAAATATCCAGTTCGCTATTCGTGCCCGTGTGGAAGGGCTGAGAGATTTTGGCGCTGCCATTTCTCCGTTCAATTCATTTTTGCTAATCCAGGGATTGGAAACTTTGTCACTGCGCATGGAACGCCATGTTCAAAATACGCTCGAATTGGCCCAATGGTTAGAAAAACACGCTAACGTAGAAAAAGTAAATTACCCAGGATTAGAAAGTAGCCCTCACCATGAGAATGCCAAGAAATACCTTAAAAAAGGATTTGGCGCAGTACTTTCATTTGTGCTGAAAGGTGGGAAAGAAAGCGCTACCCACTTTGTTGATAATTTAAAAATGATCAGCAATCTTGCTAACGTGGGCGATACTAAAACATTGATCATACAACCTTCCATTACCACGCATCAGCAATTAACTGATGAAGAACAATTGGCTGCAGGCGTTACTCCCGCACTTTTAAGATTATCAGTGGGGATAGAGCATATAGAAGATATCAAAGCTGATATTCAACAAGCTTTTGATAAGGCTTTTGCATAAATAAAACCAGGTGGTTTACAAGGTTGCCAACTTTTAAAAAGTTGGCAACCTTGTAACATAACCTAATAAATAACTCATTATTCATCGTACGTAAATTAATAAATCATGTCAGATCTGAATTTTTCCATAAAAGGAGTCAGTAAGAATCCTACCAAATTTATAGCGCAAGCCCGGAACTTTAAGCTCGTAATTGACGAGCCGCCCGCATTGGGTGGCACCGACCACGGAGCTAATCCGGTAGAATATTTATTAGCGAGCTATGCCGGATGTTTGAATGTTATGGGCCATTTAGTGGCCGAGGAGTTGGGATTTAAGTTAGATAAACTTGAGATTGAGGTTACCGGAGACATTAACCCGGAGAGGCTTTTCGGAAAATCTTTTGAAGAGCGGGCCGGATTTAAAAAAATTCAGGTAACGTTAAAACCTTATGCAAAGGTTACTCCTGAAGTATTAAAAAACTGGACTGAGGCAGTAGAAAACCGTTGCCCCATAAATGACAATCTGAGAAATTTAACTCCAACTGAGATTGAGGTATTAATTCCTGAAGAGGTTGAGGTATTGAATTAGCAGCATTAATTTTTTTTAACATCGTTTGCGGGTAATGATACTACTCGCAAACGATGTCTTACATTTGCACACTTTCTTAATTATTGAACGACTGAAATTTGCCGAACAGCATTTACCAACACGATAAGCCTTTAATTCTCGAATCCGGATATACCTTATCCCGTTATCATTTAGGCTATGCCACTTACGGAAAATTAAATGAGAAAAGAGATAATGTTATATGGATATTTCATGCCCTTACGGCCAACAGCGCTGCAGACGAATGGTGGCCCGGCCTTGTAGGTAAAGGAAAAATATTTGACGTCGAAAAATATTTTATCGTTTGCGTAAACATGCCCGGAAGTTGTTACGGAAGCATTGGCCCGCTGGATATAAATCCTGAAACCGGCAATCCCTATTATCATGAATTTCCTTTTTTTACTCCAAGAGACATGATCCGCTCTTACCAGCCATTAAGAAAATATTTAGGAATTGAAAAAATAAAAATCGGCATCGGTGGTTCTATGGGCGGCCAGCAATTATTGGAATGGGCCATAGAAGAACCGGAATTATTTGAGTATATTTTTCCAGTAGCCACCAATGCGCGGCATTCTGCCTGGGGCATTGCTTTTAATGCCTCACAAAGAATGAGCATAGAAGCGGACGCCACATGGAAAGAAAAAAGAGCGGATGCAGGCATTGAAGGAATGAAAGTAGCCAGAAGCATTGCCTTAATATCTTACAGGCATTATGATACCTACCATGCAAGCCAGGAAGAACATTCTCAGGAAAAACTTGAAAACTACAAAAGCGAATCGTATCAAAAATACCAGGGAGAAAAATTAGCGAGAAGGTACAATGCATTCAGCTATTATCTTTTGAGCAAGAGCATGGACTCGCATAATGTGGGGCGCGGAAGAGTGAGCATTGAAAATGCTTTACAACAAATAAAATCCAAAACATTGGTGATAGGAATTTACACTGATATTCTTTTCCCGGTATGCGAACAACAATTCATTACAGACCATATTCACGATGCCGAATTTATTACGATACATTCTTTATACGGGCATGATGGATTTTTGCTGGAGTATGAACAAATAGAAAAGATCATCAAAGATTTTATAGACAAATAAACCACGGAATTTTAATAAACTAAATTTTTAATTCCAAATTTTCCATCCTTTTTTTCTTCAACAAGAGGCCGCGCATGAGAGGCTTTGAATTAAACTCATCTTTTCAAAACTCTCTTATCTTATCTTTATAGTCAGCAACTACTGCCAAATTCTAATAAAAGATAATTTCAAAAACGGTTCAATGAAAATAAATGCGCAGCAGGAATATATCATAGGCCTGGACATTGGCACGGGCAGCGCCAAAGCCATAGCTTTAAACCAAAAAGGGAAGGTAATTACTGTTTCCCGTTTTTATTACCCTACCAACAGCCCACAGCCCGGTTATTCAGAGCAAGACCCTGAAATTATCTGGCAGGCATTTGTAAATTGTATAAAGGAAATAGTAAGAAAAAATAAGCGGCTACCTATTACCGTTAGTCTCAGTAGTTGTATGCACAGCCTCATCGTTATCAATAAAAAAAACGAGGCTATTACTCCCTTATTAACGTGGGCCGATACCCGAAGTGAAACAATCGCTGAGGATATAAGAAATTCCGAAGAGGCGGAAGACATTTACAAAGCAACCGGCACGCCCATTCATTCCATGTCGCCTTTATGCAAGATCAAATGGCTGAAAGAAAATGAAAAGAAAATTTTTGCCAGCGCTTTCAAATTTATTTCCATTAAAGAATTCATCTGGTATCGTTTATTCAACACTTACGAAGTGGATGCTTCCATAGCTTCCGCAACCGGTTTGTTCAACATCAACACTTTTAAATGGAATGAAGCATCGTTGAATTTATGCGGCATAAAAGCGTCTGCCCTTTCCGAAATTGTTCCTACTCATTTTTTACGTAATAAAGTAAATCCCCTTACAGCCTCCCTCCTGCACATCACTGACGACACCACTTTTTGTATAGGCGCCAGCGACGGCTGCCTTGCCAATATCGGGAGCTACGCAACTGAGCCTGGTATAGCTGCGCTCACTATTGGGACAAGCGGGGCGGTGAGAATCGCCTGCCCTAAGCCTCTTGTTAATTTCAGCGCCATGGTCTTTAATTATGTATTGGATGATGCTACTTTTATCAGTGGCGGGCCCATAAATAACGGAGGTAATGTTTTTAAGTGGTTATTCAAAACTTTCTTAAACAATGCCAATCCTTCTGAAAAAGATTACAACGATTTCTTTAAGAATATTGAAACCATTCCGGCAGCCAGCCAGGGCCTTCTCTTCTTACCTTATCTATATGGAGAGCGTGCCCCGGTATGGGACGAAAAAGCCAGCGGTATGTTTTTTGGTATCAAATCATTTCACACCAACGCCCATTTTTTAAGAGCTGCCGTGGAAGGAATTTGTTTCGCATTAAAAAATATTTTAGAAATAATTGAAGCCTCCGCAGGTTCCATTGCGCAGCTAAATGTCAGCGGAGGTTTTGTAAACTCTGCCACATGGATGCAAATTCTGGCCGATATAAGTGGCAAGAAAATATGCCTGGTTCAAACAGAAGATGCCTCATCTATCGGGGCTGCCTTGCTTGGCATGAAAGCCATAAAGCTCATTGATGATTATGCATCACTAAAGCCCGGCATGAACACTATCATTTTACCCAATAAAAAAAACAAAAGCGTTTATGAAAAAAATTACGGCGTTTATAAAAAACTTTATGAGCCTTTAAAAGAATTTATGTACCAACTTCAAAAAATTAACAACTGATTTATGAATTTTATAATTGTACTCATTGGAATTATTTTATTGTTATTCCTGATTGTTTATAAGATGAACCCTGTGTTGGCGCTGCTGATTGCGTCCATATTTACAGGCTTGCTGTTGGGCATGCCGGCCCTAAAG
>JBDSOE010000079.1:0-3878 GCA_039915005.1 Ginsengibacter sp. | reverse complement strand
AAACATCCTTTTGTTATTGCTTTTTATGAATATTTCGCCGTCAATTATTTTTGTTGAAGATTGAATGTAAGGCGCTGTCATCTTCAGTGCTCCGCCATCGTTCTCCATCATTTTGCGAAGGCTGTCGTTGGTTGCTTCCAAATGAAATTGTATTGCTAATACGTTATTATTTATCGTAAATAACTGGTTATGGTTGGCGGCCGAATCGGCAAGATTTACTGAGCCTTTCGGTATTTGAAACTGATCGCCATGCCAATGAAAAACCACAGGTTCATCTTTTAATAAATCGTGGAGCCACGAGATTTCTTTTGTGGCCTCTGTAGCAGAAACTTTGAACCACCCGATTTCTTTGTTGGTGGCGGGGCTTACTTCAGCGCCGCTACAGGCGGCTATCAATTGCGCACCGAGACAAATGCCCAAAACTTTCTTGCCTTTATCTATGGCGTCTTTGATAAAACTTTTTTCTGCCGCCAGCCATTCATAAATGCCTTCATCATAAACTCCCATGGGGCCGCCCAGAACAATTAAAGCATCTATGGTTTCTATGCCTGGGAGAATATAGTTGGGTTCAAAAAATTGGGTTGCAGTTAGTGTTTGGCCTTGTTGCATTGCCCAATCTTCAATGCATCCCAATCCTTCATAAGGCGCGTGTTGAAAATAATGGATGTTGTATTTTTTCATTGGGTACAAAATTAATTAAAACAAGATTAGGAGGCGATTTGCAATATCACCTGCTTTAGTGCAAAAAAATATTTCATCATAATGTTTTAGTTTTAGCCTTCAATAAATCTTTGATGACTACAAAACCTGCTCATTCCACTAAAAATGTTTTATTCATTGTAATTGTTGCTGCACTTGGATATTTTGTTGATATCTACGACCTGGTTATTTTTTCCATTGTAAGGGTTCAAAGTTTCCATGACATAGGAATTCCTTTGGATGAAATGCGGGTGGGTGGCGAATATGTATTGAATATGCAAATGGGTGGCTTATTGCTGGGAGGTTTGATATGGGGCGTAATTGGCGATAAATATGGGCGCATCCAAGTGCTCTTCGGATCTATTTTGTTGTATTCATTTGCCAATATGGCCAATGCGTATGTTTATAATATACATAGCTATGCCGTTATTCGGTTTATTGCCGGTATTGGCCTGGCGGGAGAATTAGGTGCGGGCATTACGTTGGTTAATGAGAGCATGGATAAAAATAAAAGAGGCTATGGAACTATGTTGGTGGCAGCAATAGGAGTGCTGGGCGCCCTTGCTGCTTTTTATGTGGCCACGCATTTCGACTGGCGCCATGCCTATATTGTAGGCGGAGTTATCGGGCTTTTTTTGCTGTTACTTCGTGTGGGCACATTTGAGTCTGGTTTATTCAAAAGCGCTACCAACAAGAATATTCCTAAGGGAAAAATAAGCATGTTGTTTACTTCGCGCGAACGACTGATGCGGTATGTCTATTGCCTGCTTATAGGCCTTCCGATTTGGTTTGTGATTGGTATTTTTATTACCCAGGCTCCTGAATTTGGCCGCGCGCTTGGCGCACCTGAAACGCTGAGCGCAGGTAAAGGAATTTTGTTTGCTTACATAGGCATTTCACTGGGCGATATTTTTGCCGGACTATTGGCGCAGGTTACCCGCTCCAGAAAACTGGCGGTTTTTATTTTCCAGGTATTGATTATAATCAGTTCGGCATGGTACCTGAGCAGCACGGGAATTACTGAAGAAAAATTTCGCTGGCTGGCTTTTTTTATGGGATTGGGAGTGGGCTATTGGGCCACTTTTGTAACTATCGCTTCAGAACAATTTGGCACCAATCTGCGCGCAACGGTTACCACTACCGCCCCAAATTTTGTGAGAGGCGCTTTAATACCCAGTACTTTTCTTTTTGAATTTTTTGTACATAAGTTTGATATTATCACAGCCGGGTTCATTATGATCTTAGGGCTTTCGGCCATCGCCCTGTTTGCCCTTACGCGGCTTAAAGAAAGTTTTAATAAGGATCTGAATTATTGGGAAGAGTAGGTGGTTATTAATCGTTTCAGAAATGGTTATGCAATCACATCTGGATTAAGTGCGGGAATTTTTTTTGACTTCCACAATTCATTAGAGATCTTTCGCTTTATTTTTTTGAATAGTAGTTACTTGGCACTAAAACGGCAGCGCTTTTGGAAGACTATTTTTCCATCGTATAGTTGTAATACAAATTGGCAAAACCCGGGTCAGATACTATGGCTCTTTAATTTTTAAAACCCGCGAAGATCATTTCAGATTCAGAATGTTTTATGAAAAACCTTTTGTGGCAAACGATTCTATCTCTTTCTTTTATTTATGAAATAGTTTCAAAAAACTCACATGCCATTCATTTCCTGATTTTGCATTAATTTCACCACTTAATTTTAATAAAAAAAACTGTAATTACATTATGGCGCAAGCGATAAGAATGCCGTTGATGAGCGATACCATGACTGAAGGAAAAATCATTCAATTGAATAAAAAAGTGTGTGATAAAGTAAAAAGTGATGATTCCCTCGCGGAGGTTGAAACGGATAAAGCTACCATGGACGTGGTAGGTTATGAAGATGGAACCCTTTTATACATTGGTGTGGAAGCGGGAAAATCTGCAAAGATCAATGACATTATTGCCATTGTAGGCAAGGAGGGAGAAGATTTTCAATCTATTTTGAACGAAGATAAAAATAAAGCTGGGGGAAATGCTGATTCGGCATCAGCTACAGGAAAAGATGCGAATGAGCACAAGCCGGCTGCAAAAGAAGAAGAAAAACAACCTGACAATAATGTGGCTGAGGTAGAATTACCTGCAGATGCAAAAGTGATCCGGATGCCGTTGATGAGCGATACGATGACCGAAGGAAAAATTATTCAATGGAATAAAAAAGTGGGCGATAAGGTAAAGAGTGATGATTCTCTTGCTGAAGTGGAAACGGATAAAGCCACGATGGATGTGGTGGGTTACGAAGAAGGAACTTTACTATACATCGGTGTGGAAGCGGGACAGGCGGCTAAGATAAACGCGATCATTGCCATTGTGGGAAAAGAAGGAACGGATGTAAGCGCTTTTGTGGAAGCAGAAAAAAATAAGGGAGGCGAACCAGCTAAAACTGAAGGCAAGACTTCTGAGGAAAAAGAAGAGCCTAAGGATGCGCCTAAAAATGAAGTGGCTACTAAGGTGGCACCATCAGAAAATAAAGAATCTTCCTCTACGGAAGGCGGCAGAATAAAAGCTTCGCCATTGGCAAAAAGATTGGCGGCTGATAAAGGGATTGATATTTCGCAGGTGCCTGGGAGTGGCGATGGTGGCCGCATTGTGAAGAAAGATGTGGATTCGTTTGTGCCTGCCGCAGCGCCAAAGCAGGAAGGTAAAAAAGCGGTTGAGACAGCTAAACCTGTTCAGCCCTTCGCGCCAATTGGCCAGGAAAGTTATGAGGATCTTCCCAACTCACAAATGCGTAAAACCATTGCACGCCGGTTAGGGGAAAGCAAATTTCAGGCTCCCCATTTTTACCTGACCATGGAAATAAATATGGACAATGCCATTACCTCACGGAAAGTCATAAACGAAGTAAGCCCGGTAAAAGTTTCTTTTAATGACATGGTAATTAAAGCGTGCGCTATGGCGCTGCGCCAGCATCCTGCGGTAAATAGCAGTTGGATGGGAGATTTTATCCGAAGGAATAAACACATACACATTGGCTCCGCGGTGGCAGTTCCCGATGGATTGATGGTTCCGGTGATTCGGTTTGCCGATCAAAAATCTCTTTCGCAAATAGCAGCCGATGCCTCACAATTGTATGAGAAAGTAAGGAATAAAAAAATATCACCGGAAGAATATAGTGGAAATACTTTTACCATTTCTAA
>JBDSOE010000047.1:0-38186 GCA_039915005.1 Ginsengibacter sp. | reverse complement strand
GAATAAACGCTATCTTCTGTGGCTTTTGTGGTTCCAATTGATAGAGTAACGAATCCTCTTTTTGCCAGTTGGTAAGCAAAATCCCGGTTAGGATGATCCGGTTTTCCCAATCCGATAGCGGTTTCAGGCTCATAATAAACTGTAATTACAGCAGGGTTCTTACCTTTATTATCAGGAATCAAAAGATAACCCTGAGTTTTTTCGTGGGGTGTCCAGTAGAACTCCACCCGATATTGTGTAAATCCTTCTCTGTGTATGGAATCCAACATCTTCATCTCCTGATCCTTTAGTAAGGGAGGCCACTCGCCCATAAGTTTATTCCATCTGGTAAGTATTTCTTTTCGCCTTTTCGTCCAATCTTCCGGGGATTTTACCAAATGTCCATCATAAAACTTTAAGGGTGAACGATAGGTTCCGTATTCCCCTTTATATACGTCAGGAGGTGAAAAGTAAGGGGAAATTTGAGTCCAAATAGCTGCTGAGGCATTTAAATCTGAAACTGCTGAATCTTGTCCTTTCAGATTAGTAAGAGAAAGGAAGAAACAAACTGCGAATAATATGATTTTCATTTTAGTTTTTTATGTTGAAAGGCGTTCATATTGTTTTCTTACATTTCTTGTTAATTATTTAATATTTCCTTTGGCAGTACCATTGCACTTCAAGAAATAATCGAAAAACAAATAGGCTTCCTCGTTTGATCGGGCAGTTGGTAAATGTGCGGCCCGGTTGGTCATAGCTACCCGGTTTTCATACCCAAGTAGGTGATTCACCGAAATAGCATGATTTAATGGGATCCAGCGTTTTGGCGTATCTTCTGAACCACCCGAAACAAGAAATGGACGTGGCGCCATTAACGCGTGTAATTCCTGCAAGTTGTAATCCTCCGCAACAAGCCTTGGGTATAATCCGTGCGCAGGATTCTGTCTGGTGATCATCCCTCTTTTACGCCATGGCTTAGGAGAGAGAATCGGAAGATGATACATTTTTCAATAAATAATGCCCCTTCGCATCAGTGGCGGTACTATTTGAGCTAGCCTTTACGTGTACTGTTACCCCTACTAAAACCTGATTATCTGCAGCTGAGCGCAATACCCCCGACACATCTGTTTGGGCTGTCACGCTACAAGGAGCGATAAAAAAATAAACGAATAATAAAATGAAAAATCTCCCGCATTTTAAAATACTATTCATAATTGTGATTTTTTTAAAACGTTTTGAAATAATAAACCGAAAGGTCAACACATGCTCTTGCCAATTCCTTGCACAAATAAGAACACTTATTACCTACCATGCGACACCATTTGTCCAAAGGCAGAACTACTTAAAATCCGAATAATAAATTCATTATTTACTTCCGAAAATAATGGCAAAAAAAATTCTGAATGATCAATTCTCTCCGGCTTTGATGAGCTACACGGTTTATTCTCTAATATATTTCATTTTTATCGAAAATTGATCAGCAATTGCTTAACAAATCTATCCTAAAAATTACATCTGAAAATACAGTACTGGTAAGAATATAGTGTTAAAGGGTCACTACAACGATTGAAATGATCTACTACAACGTTTGAAATAATTTTTTTGAACATTATTTTATTAATATTGCATCGGCACTATTGACCAATTCACCTTGTTTATAAGAATTATTTGCCAATGGAAAAAGGAAAAACATTAAAAGACATTGCGAGGAAACTGAACATGTCTATTTCCACAGTTTCAAAGGCCCTTAATAATGATACTTCCATCAGCACATTCACTAAAGAGAGAGTACAAAAACAGGCCAGGGAATGGAATTATATACCCAATGAATCGGCCCGGAATTTTAAATTGAATAAAAGCTTTACAGTTGGATTGATCATCCCGGATTTGCTGGATCCATTTTATGTGTTTGCCATAAATGGGATTGAAGAGGTTGCAGCAAAAGAGAATTATAATATTATTCTAACCCAATCGCACGAGGATATTGTAAAGGAAGAAAATATCGTCAATATCATGATAAGAAGCCGTGTTGATGGGGTGGTAGTTGCGATAACAAAAAATACCGTGGATATGTCCTTTCTTGAAAGATTTAAATTAGTGGGGATACCAGTAATGTGCATCGTCAGAGAGCCACAAAACCACTCTTTTAACTTTGTTTCTTTGAATAACAAGGAAGGGGCGTTTAAAGCAACCAGCTTTTTAATTAAAAAGGGGCATCTCAGAATTGCTCATATAATGGGGCCTGAGACACTGCAAATTTCCCAGATTCGTTTTGAAGGATATAAAAAGGCGTTGGAGAAAAACAAGATATCACTGGATATGCAATTAGTAAAAATTGTTGATTTTACCAGGAAAGACACAGAAAAAGCAATGCAGGAGTTAATGAAATTAAAAAGTCCTCCGACCGCTATCTTCACTTTTAAAAATGATATTACCCTGGATGCCATTTGGTTTTTAAAAAGGAAATACCCGGACAAATTAGATTTAATTGATTTTACAGATTTCGGTAATCTCCCTTTATTTGACTATCTCGATCATAAACCAATAGCCTCAATTGAAGAAGACTTTTTTGAAGTGGGAAAACAAGCTGCCGAATTATTATTTCAAATGATTAAAGGAGAAAACAATAACCTAAATGACAGTCCCCAAAATATCGAAATTCCCTGCAAGTTGGTAATTCATAAATAAGATGAGTACAGTTCTAAAAATTAATCAAAGTCTTGCCTAACAAGCCTGTTTTTGTACATAAATAAAAAGAGTTGCAATTTTCATTACAACTCTTTTCATTTTCCGCTCCCCCTTCAGGACTTGAACCTGAGACCCTCTGATTAACAGTCAGATGCTCTAACCAACTGAGCTAAGGAGGAATAATATTCCCTTTTTAACGGGCTGCAAAAATAGCCAATTTTGCATTGCAACAAAATTTGATTCGCAACTTTTTTTTATAATTAAAAATCGCTTCCTTTAATCACCAAATAAAAACCCACCATGCAATATAAAACCCTTGGAAAATCTGACTTGCACATCAGTAGAATTGGCTTTGGATGTATGTCGTTAAAGCCGGATCAAAATGATTTTAATAATATTATTGACGCCGCAATTGACATGGGTATCAATTATTTTGACACCGCCGATCTTTATAATAAAGGACTGAATGAAACGCTGTTGGGGAAAGCATTCCAGGGGAAAAGAGACAAAGTGATCATCGCTTCCAAAGCAGGAAATCAATGGCGTGCCGATGGCAGCGGTTGGGACTGGAATCCACGAAAGGAGTATATTTTGAAATGTGCCGATGAAAGTTTAAAACGACTGCAAACCGATCACATAGATCTGTATCAACTGCACGGCGGCACGCTCCAGGATAATATTGACGAATCCATTGAAGCGTTTGAAATATTACTTCAGCAGGGCAAGATCAGGTATTATGGCCTTTCTTCCATAAGGCCCAATGTGATTCGTGAACATATAAGACATGGAAAACTGGTAAGCGTAATGACGCAGTACAGTCTGCTGGACCGGCGGCCTGAAGAAAGTACCTTATCATTACTCCATAAAAATAATATCGGCGTGGTGGTAAGAGGAAGTGTGGCAACCGGACTGCTGATTGATAAGCCTGCCAAACCTTATCTAAACTGGAATGAAGAAGAAGTGGCCAGCACATCAAATATGGTAAAAGAACTATCATCAGGAAACAGGAATTCTGCACAAATTGCAATGCAGTATGTATTGCAACACCCTGCCGTTACTTCCGTCATCGTTGGTATGAGAACCATGAAACAATTGGAAGAAGCCATTAAAGCAATAGAAATTCCTGGACTTTCTGAAGAAGATATGAATTTACTTCGTAAAAAAGCACCGGTTAATTTTTACAAAGAACACCGGTAAACGGATGGGAGATGTATGATGTAAGAGGTACAATGTTTTTAAATCTGTGTGGTGTAAAAAATCGATCGGATGAATACATTTGAAAATAAAATTGAAGTGCTGAAAGGAGACATTGTCAAAATGCATGTGGATGCGATTGTGAATGCGGCAAACTCTTCTCTTTTGGGTGGAGGCGGTGTTGATGGCGCCATTCATCGTGCCGGTGGAAATGCCATATTAGAAGCGTGTAAAAGAATTATTGCACAACAAGGAGAATGTAAGACTGGTAAAGCAGTTATCACATCTGCCGGTAATCTACCTGCCAGTTTTGTGATTCATACGGTAGGTCCCATTTGGCGGGGAGGAAAAAATAATGAAGAACAATTACTTACCAACTGTTATCAAAATTCTTTGCAATTAGCCATAGATAATGATTGTAAAACGATTGCCTTCCCTAACATCAGTACAGGTATTTATTGTTTTCCGAAAGAAAAAGCGGCTTTCATTTCAGTAAATGCTGTAATGGAATACTTGTCAACTAACGACAAAATTGAAAAAATAATTTTTGTATGTTTTGATGAAGAAAATTATAAGTGGATTAAAAAATATAAAAGTGAGCGCAATGAATAGTTTGTATTCATTTCTATTTCTTCAAAAAATAAAATTTTTTTTGGCTGGAATTTCTTGAGTTTTATCTATATCATTTCCTCCCAAAAACTTAATAATAAGGCCGTATCATCAGGTAAACCACCACACCAGTAATGGCCACATAGAGCCAAACCGGCCAGGTGATTCGTGCTAATTTTTTATGCTTTACATAGTTGCCCGACAAAGCACGGTACGCAGTAAACAAAATAAAAGGAAGTATGATTCCTGCAAGCGGAATGTGCGTGAGCAGAATAAAATAATAAACATATCGTACCCGCCCTGCAAGTGTTTTTTCATCTAAACTCAGCAAGCCATCATGATTGAGGTCGCCAAATTTTGTATCGCCTGTGAGCAAGTGATGACAGATATAAGAGATTAAAAATAATACGGAAAGGGTAATGGCCGCAAGCATTATTTTTTTATGTAGCAAATATTTTTTTGATTTTACAGCAAGTAGTCCGGCTACCAATAACACAGCTACCATTGAGTTAAGGATAGCATTGACAGTAGCAAAAATATGCGGATCAAACCCTATATTGATAGTAAACTTTACTCTTGACAGAAAAGCAATACCTGCAAAAATAACGATGGAAACAATCCAGATATACAGCCGTGCTTTCTTATCATTCTGATTGAAAACCGGCTGTGGAAAGGGATCTTGTGGCATTAAGCTCATAGAATTTATTAAAAGCGGTTACGCATTTTTTATAAGATCTTTTAAAAACTCACCAAAAGTTCTTTTTCTGTCCTTTTCAAGCATCAATAAAGGAATATCCCTTACCAATCTTTTTTGTGCAACAGAATCAGTACCACTGTACCAGCCCCTTACAATTCTTTCCTTATCAAGAAGAAAAAAGTTTTCCGTGTGCACAAAGGCGGTGTCCACATTTACATCGGCTACGCTCGCCTTCATCTCCTGAAGGGCGAATTGATATATACTATCCCGGTCGCCGGTGAGTAGCCACCAGCTATCAGGATTTACATTAAACTTCTCTGCCCATTTTCTCAACTGCGGCACAGAATCATGCCTTGGATCTACACTTATGGAAACAAACTGCACAATAGAATCATTGTTAGGAAATGAATTCTGCAATTTCTTCATTGCCACTCCAAGACGCGGGCAAATGGTGGGGCAGCGCGTGAAAAAGAAATCAAGTACAATGATCTTTCCTTTCAGATCATCCAGGGAAACCTGCTGGCCAAGCTGGTTGGTAAAGTGCATATTACTTACACTATGCCAGGCCGTGTCGTAAACGGATTTACCACCCTTCTCAGTTACGTTTACGCTGTCATAAAAATACCGGGGAGGCATTTTTACATCGCGGTTACTATAATAGCTCACCAATAAATAGCCCGTCAGCGGTAGCAGAATCGCCAACATTAATGCAAGTTGTGCCTTTTTGTTCATGTCCTGTTTTTCTAAATGCAAAATTAGCCATTGCTTCCTGCAACAGCTAATTAAAAGATATTAAAGCCAAAATTAAGTAAGAAGTAATGAGTCGAAAAATTATCAGAATCAATTCGCTACTCTCTCAATTTTTATTCACTAATCTAATTTTTTATCAGTCTTTTCCGCCGGGACTGTAACCGGTGGTACCATATGATGCTGAATTTTTTGCTCAATATAAACCCGGCTTCCGGCATCCGTATTTCTCGCGTGCCTGAAACTATTACCATCGCCCAGAAACGCAATAATAAACCAGACAAACAAGGTGGCCGGCACGGCTATAGAAAGCATCATAGTCCTTATCTCATCTCCCAAATGCATAAAAATAGAAATGATATAAAAGGCTTTGGCAAGAGTAAGAATACTGATTACTCCTTTAATAAATAATATCAGCATCGGACTTGGGTCGCCTTTATCCAATTGAAAAATCACCAGGCCAAGGCCAAGTTCAATAATGGTTAAGACCAGCAATATCCAAAATGCTTTCCATATTCTTTTAACATGGGCTTTGTCAGATTCATGCGAAAGAACCTGAACTGTTGTTTGAGCAGACATAAAAAACTTCTTTAAATTATTTTAAATAATTAGGGTTCAATTTTTTTTTAAAATTAAATCAGATAAAAACAAAGGAATACAAATACCCATACCAGATCTACAAAGTGCCAGTAAAGGCCGGCCTTTTCAATCATTTCATAATGGCCACGGAGTTGGAAATGGCCCATCCTGGTTTTGATCAGCATGATAATATTGATAACCACCCCGCACGTTACATGGAAGCCATGAAAACCAGTTATTCCAAAGAAATATCCACCAAAGGCAACGGGGCCAGGCGTTGCCACCAGCACTCCCTCATGCATTACATGCGGTCCCCATGGGTTATGGCTCATGGTAGTTCCCCAATTTTGTAAAACGCCATCCACCAGTACTTCGTGCGTATGAGTTATAAGATGTGTCCACTCTATGGCCTGGCAACCGAGAAAAGCCAATCCCCCCAGAATGGTTAATAATAACCATTTTTCAACACCTTTCTGATTCATTTTATGCCCTTCGTGTACTGCCAGCACCATCGTTACAGAACTGAAAATTAAAATGAAGGTCATCAGACTTACAAAGGCCAACGGCAGATTGGCATCTATACCGGGAAAGGAATTGAACACTGCATTATGATCTACCCAGTAGTTCTGACTGAAACGGATAGACCCGTAGGAAATTAAAAATGCACCAAAGGTGAAGGAATCACTCAATAAAAAATACCACATCATGAGCTTACCATAACTTACATTGAAAGGGCTTTTACCCCCTGTCCATAATTTAGTTTTGGATTGTGCCAGCGCTGTTTCCATTTATTACTCGTTAAAAGGTTATTACAAAAATAAAATTAATTGTTTATTGTTTGCATTTTATTGTGAACGGCATGATCAGCCGATCATCACTAAAAATATCAATAAATAAATCCATAAAAAATCTACAAAATGCCAATACGTGCTCATCAAATCGATAGTAACAGAAGTATATACTTTTTTCCTGGAACTGAAAGATTTAAAGTACATAATTATAAGAGCCACCACACCCCCCAGCACGTGAAGAGCATGCAAACCTACAATCACATACAAGAATGAAAAAGAAACATTCCTGGTAAGGGTAATGCCTCTGCCCCATAATTGATTAAAGCCCACATATTGCATACATATAAAAGCAATGCCCAAAAGAGTGGTAATTCCGAGCCATCTTTTATATTTTATAATCTCTCTGTCAAGAAAAGCTTTGCGGCTAAGCACGATAGTCAGGCTGCTTAAAATAATGATCGCTGTGGAATACCAGAAGATCAGAGGGACATCGAAAGAGAGCCAGTTGGCCTGGGCGCTCTTTACAATATATGCGCTGCTTAAGCCTGCAAACATCATTACTATACTTGCGCACGTAGCCCACATAACAAATTTAAGAGGATGTATCCTGTTTTTTTCTTCTTTTATCATTGCAATCATACTGAGGCTTTTCCGTTTACTTCAAATTAGTTCTTCCTGTTGGTTATAATTTATCGAATAACAACACCAGGAAAACGATCATTAAATAAAAATAAGAACTGAACATTACTTTTCTTGCCGCGCCGGCATTCATCTTTATCACCAGCATTACACTTACATATACCATCCAGAAATTACAGGCAAGCAAAACCCAAAAGGCAACCATTCCACTGATACCAAAATAATAGGGAAGCATACCCACGGGTACCATCAACATTGAATAAACTACTGTTTGAAAAGCGGTAAATTTTGTAGGCCCTTCTCTTGCCGGCAATAATTTAAAACCCGCATTTTCATAATCTTTATGTGCTAACCAGGCAATAGCCCAAAAATGGGGGAACTGCCAGAAAAACTGAATCGCAAATAATATATAGCCTCCCATATTTGAAAAGGTAGCTACCTCGCCGCTGGCCAGAGTGCCCTGAAAATGTGCAAATGGATTAATGAGCCCCGTTCCCGCGATCCAGCCAATCAAACAAGGCAAGGCCCCGGGAAATGCACCCACCAACACAGAAATGGAATTCACTTTTTTGAGCGGTGTATAAATAAAAGAGTACAAAAACAGGCTGAAAAGCGCCACCAAGGCACTGGCCGAATTAAACCATTGCCACATGATAAGAATACCAATGCTCCCTGTTATTATCGCAAACATCCAGCCCTCTTTTACACTCATTCTCCCCGCAGCCACCGGCCTGTTTGCGGTACGCTTCATTAAAATATCCGTATCCTTCTCTACCGTTTGGTTAATAGCATTCGCCGAACCGGTAACCAGCATTCCCGCAACAAACAACATTAAAATCGAAAAGAAATTGAACGTTACATTAGGAGCCAGTAGATAACTTACCACACAACTAAAAACTACCAAAAAGCTTAAAGTGAATTTTATTAAAATAAAATAATCTTTCACCTTGCTTGCCAAAAGGTAAGAAATAGAGTGGGGTTTTATCATCACCGTTTTATCCATTAATCCAACTTATTTTACAAAAAGCCCTGAATAAACAGGGCTATTAATTCAAAAATATTTTTAAAATTTTTTACCCTTTCAAATCCTCTACCCGTGCGTAGTTTCTTCATCCCCAACGGGTTCATTTTGTGGTATGAAATCCCTGCCATCCTTACTGTAATCATATGGCCAGCGATGCACTTCAGGAATTTCACCAACCCAGTTTCCGTGTATTGGATGAACGGGAGTGGTCCATTCAAGAGTAGTAGCATTCCATGGATTAGCGTCCTTCTCTGTTAACTTTCTACCTTTAAATATAGAATAGAAGAAATTGAAAATAAATAAAAACTGAGCAAGGAAAACGATGATGGCTACCACGCTTATCATTTCATTAAGCCCCTGGAACATTTTAAAAGATTCCCAGTTACTAAAATCATAATAACGGCGTGGCATACCCGCTAATCCTTCATAGTGCATTGGCCAGAAAATAAGGTATGCACCAATCATGGTAATCCAGAAATGTATATAAGCGAGGGTATTATTCATGTGCCTTCCAAACATTTTAGGAAACCAATGATAAATACCCGAAAACATTCCAAACATAGAAGCCACACCCATCACAAGATGGAAGTGAGCTATTACAAAATAAGTATCATGCAAGTGCATGTCTATTGCAGAATTACCCAGCCAGATACCGGTAAGTCCACCTGATATGAACAAACTTACAAAGCCAATGGAAAAAAGCATAGCCGGTGTAAATATTATATTTCCCCGCCACAAAGTAGTAAGCCAGTTGAAAACTTTAATGGAAGAAGGAATAGCGATCAGCAAAGAAAACAGAACAAACACAGATCCGAGGAACGGGTTCATACCCGACACGAACATGTGATGCGCCCATACAAGGCACGATAAGGAGGCTATTGCGAAGAACGAACCCACCATGGCCATGTACCCAAAAATGGGTTTTCTCGAATTGGTAGAAATCACCTCAGAAGTAATTCCCATGGCAGGAAGTGCGATAATATAAACTTCCGGATGGCCAAGGAACCAAAATAAATGCTGGAACAAAATCGGGCTTCCACCTTCATTCGGCAATATTTTACCTTGTATTACTATGTCACTCAGGAAAAAACTTGTACCTAAATTTCTATCGAAGATTAAAAGAATTACAGCAGACAATAACACGGGGAAAGTAAGAATTCCCAAAACCGCGGTAAAGAAAAATGACCATATCGTCAAAGGCAATCTCGTCATGTACATTCCCTTGGTACGCATGTTCAGGATGGTAGTTACATAATTTAAACCTCCCATTAAAGTAGAAATTATAAACAATGCAATACTGATCAGCCACAGATCCATTCCCGTTTTAGAGCCATCCATTGCGTCTCTTAAAGCGCTTAAAGGCGGATAAATGGTCCATCCTCCACTTGCAGGGCCTGTTTGTACAAACAGCGAAGAAAACATCACCACAGAAGCTGCGAAGAAAAACCAATAAGAAAGCATATTTAAAAAGGGCGAGGCCATATCCCTGGCGCCTATCTGTAAAGGAATCAGGAAGTTTGAGAACGTGCCACTTAAACCTGCCGTAAGTACAAAAAATACTAGAATGGTTCCGTGCATAGTTACCAGGGCGTAATAGAATTCCTGGTCCAGTCTTCCCCCTTTGGCCCAGCGGCCTAAAATATCTTCAAGAAAGGGAAACGTTTGATCAGGATAACCTAATTGTAAGCGGAAAATAACCGATAACAAACCACCCGTAACCGCCCAGATAATTCCCGTGATAAGAAACTGCCTCGAGATCATCTTGTGATCCATGCTGAAAATATAATGGGAAATAAAAGATTCTTTATGATGATGGTCGTGAGTAGTATGGCCAGGGTCGTGCACCACCAGAGGTTGTTCATGCAAAACTTCTTCGTTGTTCATATTGATATTATTTTAAAATGCCCGGGGGCTTGTGTTTTTATTGTTGAGCGTGATTAATTCCCATCGCTACGGTGGCTGTTGAATCTGCAGCAGGCGCAGCCATTGCCGCTTTTGCTTTTATATATTCAGGTCTTTGTTTAATCATCCATTCATTATATTCTTTTTGTGTTTCCACTATTATTACGCCTCGCATGGTAAAGTGTCCTTTACCACACATCTGGTCGCAGGCTATTTCATACACAAAATCAGGATTGCCTTTTTTCTTTGCCATTTCTTTTGTGGTAATATCGGGTGTAAACCAAAGAGTAGTAGGCATACCAGGTACAGCATCCATCTTCATTCTAAATTGCGGAAGACCTACATCGTGTATCACATCCTGCGAATTAATAACCAGTTTCACTGGTTTATTAACCACTACATGCATAGTGGTAGGCACATGAATATCATCATGGCTGGCTGCATCTGCCCAATCCACTCCAAGAGGATTACCCAGTGTTGGGTTGGTTAGTTTATAATTCTTTCTTCCTAATACTCCATCTTTTCCGGGGTATCTTATTTCCCAACCAAACTGATGGCCGGTAATTTCTATCAACTGCGCATTTTTAGGAGCATCAGAAGTAAATTTAAACCAGCCTTTCAATCCAAAAACAACGAGGATGGTCAATACAATTGCCGGAACACCAGTCCAAACCAATTCCAACTTATTATTATGAGGATAATAATAGGCTTTGCGCTTGTCGCTTGCCTGGTATTTAAATGAAAACCAGAATAATAGTATTTGTGTAACGAAAAATACAAACCCTGTTATGATTATATCTGTCCACATCATAGTATCAATGCTTCTTCCCTCTATGGATGCAGCGCCTTCAGGGAGTGTAGAGTGGGGATAATAAAGATCATTACACCACCATACACCTATAAGTCCTACAATAAGGAAGCTAATCATCATAAACCCGTTGATTCTATTACTTTGTTTCCGGGCTTTTTCTTCACCTTTCAAAATGCTTACATATTCACTCGCTTTTGAAATCTGGAAGATCACCAGAAAAATAAGTACAACAATCGCTATCAAAAAAAAGTTATTCATGTTTCTTATTTTTTCTCACCCTAAAGGGTTCTGAAATTTTTTAATTATTATTTTAAATTAATTATTATTTAAACTTGCTGATCTCTCAGGTACCACATTCTCATTTCATCCTGTCTTTAAATATTTGTAACACCCATCTGTTTTAAAAGAAATTTCATAAACACCGGCCAACCGGCTCATTGATAATCTTATTTAAACCTGGTGAATAATACTTTCTTTCAGGAAAGGATTATTTAAAGCCGTCATTGGCGTTTTTACTGCAAATTTACTTACGCCCCACATGATCAATCCTACGAAACCTAATGGAATACCCAGTTCAAACCAACTCAAGTGCGGATGATTGCCCACAGTGCCCGGCATTACCATTTGATAAAAATCTATCCAGTGCCCAAAAATAATTACGATACACATAAAAGTCACAATTGTATAATTCCGCTTGGTGGCTTTCTTCATAAATATTAAAATGGGTGCCACAAAATTGAGTACCAGGTTCAAATAAAACAAACCCGCATACGCTCCCTGTAACCTGATTTTAAAATAAATAGTTTCTTCAGGAATGTTGGCATACCATATCAGCATAAACTGGGCAAACCACAAATAAGTCCAGAAAATAGAAAAGGCAAACATGAATTTTCCTAAATCCTGAATATGCTCCTGTGTTACAAACTCAAGCTGGCCACGGTTTTTAAAATAAATTACAAAGATGGTAATGAGCGCGATACCCGCCACAAAAGTACTGGCAAAAGTGTACCAGCTATACATGGTGCTAAACCAATGCGGATCTAAACTCATCAACCAAAGCCATGGCATAATAGACCCAACCGAAAGTAAATACAAAACAATATAGTATGCTGACCACGACATATTTTTTCTAAGCCAGTTCTTAGATGTTTCATGATCCATTGGCCCCGCTTTATCACTTTCAAGACTCAACTGATTTAACTTCTTACCAATATACGACCAAAGGAAAATAACAACCACTGAAGCAACCAGGAAAACCGTCGGATTTAAAAATCCTGATTTTCCTCTTAATATTTTATCACCCGCTACATGCTCTTTGTCGAGCCACGGATAAATATCTCCACGATTACCCAAAATAATACAAAGCAAGACGATCATAGTGATAACCCCCATAATCGGAACCAATGAGCCGATAGCTTCTGTAACCCGGCGAAAAGCAACCTGCCAGCCGCCCATAGCGAGTGTGCAGATCACAATAAAGAAGATAGATACATTTACAAGCATTAACCAAAACAAACTATTTTGGAGAAGCACTGCCCAAAACCGGGTGGCATTTACATTATCTCCATGGGCGCCCGCAAACGGGTTTAAAAATATAACGCCAAGAATAAGAGTTAGTAAGCCGGCGATCATAAATCCAGTGGACCACTTTTTAAACGCTGCCGGTGCTACATACTGATTGTTCATTAAAAAAATATTTTTGAATTAAACTTTTATTTCGCTGTTGTTGAATCACTACTTGTTGTTGCTGTTGAATCGCCCGCCGCCACAGGTGCACTACCACCACCCTGATGTTTTTTCACATATTGTATTACCATCCATCTTTGCTCCCGGCTCAATTGCGACGCATAGCTTCCCATATTCCCTTTACCATAAGTTATAGAATGAAACATAGTGCCTTCGGGCATTGCCACATACTGAGCCAAAGTTAAATTGGCAACAGCCGGTACTTTGCCACCGGTGGCCAAAGGTCCCTGCGCATCCATTTTAGCTCCATGGCAAATGGCACAATTAATATTAAACAAACGTTCAGCTTCTTTCATTTGTACGCCATCAAGCGGAGGCAAAGGATCTTTTACCTGCGCACTCATTTTATATCCGATAGAATCGTGGGCAAAAGGATAAGGAAACAAATCGCCTCTCCTTATCGTTCCTTCCACGGGGTAGGGAACATAATTGATATTATGCTTCATTAAATCATTAGGCGCATACGCTTCATAAGCCCGACTGTACTGCATGTCGGGCATATACGTTCTGCCGGGATTCCGTTTGTTGCCACAACTTTGAACCAGCGTTATCAGCCCAATTACCAGAACAAACGATATGAGAATCTTTATTTTTTTCATACTAAAAAAACCATTTTAATTATTTGCTTTTATACCCGCTATCAGGTTTTAAATTGTTATTCAAGCTTCCACTTCTTCTTCCTCGGTTCTGTAAAGTTTCTGATCGCGGTCATACCTTCCAAACCACCAGCCTTCTTCAGCCTCCTGCGTATTAATTTCTATGGCGCCGTTATTTCCCAAAAACGATTCTATTTCTGCTTCATTCGATGTATCAGTACATTCTATTACCATTACAAACGCATCATCAGTGGCACGTGGGCTAAAATGATGTTTCTTTACTCCGGGCATCATTTTACAAAGCCAGCAAAAGGTCCAAACCATTCCCACAGCAGAGAACAATACGGTAAGTTCAAATGTGATAGGAATAAAAGCAGCTAAAGGGAAATGAGGTTTACCACCAATATTTAATGGCCAGTCTGTAGTAAATATCCATCCCATACCACCCACAGCCGTTGCGGTACCTATGATACCATAAATAAAGCCCATCGTGTGGAGGCTTGTTTCTCTTAATCCCAATGCATGATCTAATCCGTGCACAGGGTAAGGAGTATAAACATCATGAATTTTATAGCCCGCACGCCTCACATTTTTTACTGCAGGGAACAGAACTTTTTCTTCTTCGAAACTGCCTACTATAAATTTTTTTATCATAATTAATCAAACTTTTTATGTGCCCGCACCATGTAATTTAATTTGGTTTTAATGTGCCTGCTCCACCTCTTCTATATAAAACTTCTCAGAATCTTTTCTTTCCATATCCGTCATTTTTGCTTTATAATTTTCACCGCTCGTTTTTAGAATATGCTTGATCTCTGCCACGGCAATAACCGGGAAGAATTTGGCAAAAAGAAAATAGCAGGTGAAAAATAATCCAAAGGTTCCAAGGTAAAATCCTATTTCCCAAATGCTTGGGCTGTAGTAGGTAGTCCAGGAAGAAGGCAGAAAATCGCGGTAAATGGAAGTAACGATGATTACAAACCGCTCGAACCACATACCTACATTGATCAATACCGCCATGAAGAAAGTAAATAAAACATTTCTTCTTAATTTTCTTTACCAGAAAAGCTGGGGCGACACCACATTGCAAAACATCATGCCATAATAAGCCCAGCCGTAAGGACTAAAAATATTTACGCGGTTTTCACGGAAAGCCCACCATTCATAAGTGTTACCGCTGTACCACGCTACAAATAATTCTGATAAATACGCACAGCCTACAATAGAGCCAGTAAGTACAATTACTTTATTCATTGCTTCTATATGTCCAATGGTAATATAGTCTTCAAGGTGCAAGACCTTTCGCGTAATGATCAATAATGATTGCACCATAGCGAAGCCTGAAAAAATAGCGCCTGCTACGAAATAGGGTGGAAAGATAGTTGTGTGCCACCCGGGGATAACGGATGTGGCAAAGTCCATAGATACGATGGTGTGTACTGATAACACCAGCGGAGTAGCCAGCCCAGCTAAAACCAACGCAAGGCTTTCCTGGCGCTGCCAGTGTTTGGTGCTTCCCGTCCATCCAAAAGAAGCAAGGCCGTAAAACATTTTTCTGAATTTTGTTTTAGCCCTGTCGCGAAGTGTTGCCAGATCTGGAAGTAAACCCGTGTACCAGAATAACAATGAAACCGTGAAATAAGTAGATACTGCAAATACATCCCACAAAAGCGCAGAGTTAAAGTTGGGCCACAAGGGTCCGCGGCTGTTTGGATAAGGCATTACAAAAAATCCCATCCACACACGTCCCATGTGAAAAATAGGGAACATCCCCGCACATATCACCGCAAAGATGGTCATGGCTTCTGCTGCCCTGTTCACACCGGTTCTCCATCCCTGCCTGAATAATAAAAGAATGGCGGAGATAAGCGTTCCGGCATGTCCGATACCGATCCACCAAACAAAGTTGGTGATATCCCAACCCCAGCCTACTGTACGGTTCAGGTTCCATTGGCCAATACCATATACCACTTCTCTGTAAACAGAATACACTCCAAAAAGTAAAAGGGCGAGGGCTATTGATAAGCCAATCCACCAGGCCCGGGTAGGCTTCGTTTCTATAGGGCCAATAATATCTTCGGTTATCTGGTGATAAGATTTATCACCATCCACCAATGGCTCCCGTAGTTCCGATTCGTATTTTAATAATGACATACTCTTTTTAGCTTTTTGCTACAGGTTGTATCTGTAACCTTTATTTAATTTATCAGTTCTTTATTAATTTTTATCCTTCGTTACCATGAGTGCTTCCCACTTCTCTTTCTGTGTTTCTTACCTTGGCAAGGTAATTCACATTGCTCAACGTATGCAATTGCTCCAGCACATAAAATTTTCTTGACTTCTGTTCTTCATATCTTATTTTAGAAACCCTGCTTTCTTTGTCATTTACGTTACCGAAATTGATAGCATTAGTAGGGCAGGCCTGCATACATGCAGTCTTCACCTCACCATCTTTCAAAGGCCGGCCTTCTTTCTTGGCATTTAATTTTCCTTCCTGTAAACGCTGTACACAAAAAGTACACTTTTCCATTACCCCTCTTGCTCTCACCGTAACATCAGGATTCAAAACCATGCGGGAAAGGTCGTCCTGCAAGTCCATTGTGGTATCTGAAATAATTCCTTTCTGGTTATCGGGGAAACTATCTGATCCGTTATAATCGGCCCAGTTAAAGCGGCGCACTTTATATGGACAGTTATTAGCACAATATTTGGTTCCAATACAACGGTTATAGATCATTTGGTTCAATCCTTCACTGCTATGGTTGGTAGCAGAAACAGGGCAAACATTTTCACATGGTGCGTTATCGCAATGCTGGCAAAGCATAGGCTGGAAGACAATATCAGGACTTTGCGGATTTCCCGTAAAATACCTGTCAATACGCAGCCATTGCATATCATGAAATCTTGATACCTCTACCTTTCCAACTGTGGATATATTGTTTTCGGCAACGCAGGCTACCGTACAGGCGCTGCACCCAATACAAGTATTCAGGTCAATACTCATTCCCCATTTTATACCCGGCTTATCGAAAGTGGGATAAAGCGTGGCATCCCTTGCGAAGTTTTTTCCAAACTGGCTCAGTTCTTCCTCTTCTTCTCTATTCAATTCACCGGGATCGGCAACAAAATGTTTCAATGTGGTTTCCCGTACTATAGGGCGCCCTTCTGTAATACTATGCGTTTGCGATTGTGCAATAGGAAACATCCTGCCTGCTTTTTCAATAGTAGCAGGGGCAGAATAAGTAATAGCTGTTCCATTGAAAAATACAAGAGGATATACATTGATACCCACACCGGCGGCAGATGGCCCGATGTATTGTTTTGTCTTTGTTTTATCGTTGCTTTCACGGCCATAGCCCACAGCAATGGCAATTACATTAGGATGGGTGCCCGGAATGATCAATGCGGGAATTTCAATTGTCTTTCCGTTGGAAACAATTTTAACCACCGGTTTATCAGGATGCACTTCATACTTATCGGCCTGCCGTGGATTAAAAATATCTATGTCAAATAATTTCTTTCCCATCTCTGGCGAAATCATTGCATAATTATCCCACGTTGCTTTTGAAATAGGATCACTCACTTCCTGCAACCACGCATTGCCGGCACGGTTACCCGTACCCATAGATACTTTCTGATAAAGAACTATTTCTGCATCCCCGCCTTTTACAGCGCTTATTCTCGAGGCAGCATCCGGTACATTACCACTGAAAGTAACAGCAGACATCACCGTTGCAGACGATTTAGCTGCAGAAGCAGCTGCAGGTGTAATACTTGCTGCCACAGTCGCGGAATCGGCACCTGCGCCTAAAGCTTCTGTGGAAGCAGCAGTTGCTGGCGTAAGGTCTGCAACATTCACTATTTGTGTTTGTGTTTTTAATTTAGAATTTTCAAGAACGCCGTCCTGCAGGAATTGTTCAAATTGGGTAAGGCCACCCAGTTTACCTGTCCAGTAATTTCTAAAATAAGTTTGATAATCTTCTGCGCTTCCCGCAATTTTCAAAAGAGAAGATTCAAACTGGCGTGTCTTAAACAAAGGATGTATTAAAGGCTGAATAACACTTACTGTACCCTTTTGAAGTTCCGCATCACCCCAGCTTTCCAGCCAGTGGTGAGATGGAATTACATATTTACACAACTCGGTAGTCTCATCCATTTTTTCACTGAAAGAGACAGTGAAAGGGCATTTTTTTACACCTGCGGCAAACTTAGCAGCATCAAAATAACTATACACGGGATTGGCTCCATACACCAATAATCCACCTACATTTCCCGCATTTAAATCCTGCGTAAGCGTTACCATATCTGCATCCACACCCTGGCGATAACTTACAGGAGTACTCCAGTCTATTGTTTTTCCACCCGCTCCTATGGCTTCGTTTATAGCGTTTACTATTAATTGTATATCAGGGTCATTGCTTCCGCAAATCACCAAAGCCGCACCTTTATGCGACATTAATTCAGCGGCAGTTTTCTTAATTCCTTCTGCAAGCGCACCGGAAACATTTGACAAAGTGCCTCCGCCTAATGCGCCTAATAACGCCAGGGCCACCGCGCCTGTTTCAGATGGCTTATGTAAATACCTTTCATCAGCATTGGCGCCGGTCATACTGAAATAGCCTTCAAACTGAATGTGCCTGCTCATCGTAGGATTCTTTTCATCAATCCTCCTGTTCACCGCGTATTGCTTTGCAAAAACAACCGGGCTAAGCCATGTTCCCAAAAAGTCGGCACCAAGGCTTACGATTACTCTTGCATTTTCAAAATGATAGGCAGGAATTGCTTTTTGGCCATAAGAAGCGTGGTTAGCAATTATCATTCCGCTGTAAGAAACGGCATCATATTGTACATGTCGGCTTCCGGGATATTTAGCTAAAACCTCAGCAATAATCTGTTTGGTAGTAACTGAAGTAATAGAAGAGGTCAATAATACCAATGGCTTTCCGGCATTAGCGGCTAGCCCGGCTGCAACCATTTTATCTATAGCTTCAAAAGTAGCTTCTTTGCCATTGGCCATCGGGTATCTAAGGCGGGTAGTATCATACAAATCCAATACAGATGACTGGCACTGAGCAGAGGTACCACCTTCCGTAATGGAAGAAAGTTCATTGCCTTCAATTTTTATCGGGCGCCCTTCTCTTTGTTTCACTACTACCGGAATAGCATCGCCATCATTTATATAAGTAGAGGCATAATAATTAGAAACCCCCGGAATAATATCATCAGGTTTATTTAAGAACGGAATGCTCTTATGTACGGGCATTTCGCAACTTGCCGCAATGGCGGCAGCCGCGGTGCTAAAGCCCATATATTTAAGGAAATCTCTTCTTGGCGTTTTAGCGTTAAATAACTTTTCACTACCCAATGCCTCAATGGGAAGCCCTTCTTTAAATTCGTCCTTTAAGGCTTTTTTATTTGCTTCGCTTTGATTGAGCTCGCCAAAACTTTGCCAGTATTTTTTTTCACTCATATTTTATCCGACAAGGAATTTAAACAGTAATGATTTAGATTTTAAAATATTCTCACACGGATCAATAGTGACATTTCTGGCACTCTGTTCCACCAATTTTTTCAACAGTTACACTGTCGTATTTTTTATCTTTTATGTCCTCATGAAATTTTTCGTAGATACTATAGAAGTTGTTGCCATGGCCTTTGTCATCGTTGAACTGAACATTGGTAGTTCTGTGACAGTTGATGCACCAACCCATGCTTAAATCAGCGAATTGATGTACTTCCGGCATTTTTTGAATTTCTCCATGACAGGTTTGACAGGCCACCTGTCCCACTTTTACATGTTGTGAATGATTAAAATAAACATGGTCAGGCAAATTGTGGATCTTCACCCATTCAATGGGCTTACCCGGTTTATCGTAAGTTTTTGTGTCCGGATTCCAACCTGCGTATTTGTATAATTTTTGAATTTCCTCATTAGCATTTACTGTAGTTCCGTCTTCACGCAGAATAGGCGCGCCTGTATATTCTTTTACCGACATGTGGCAGTTCATACAAACATTTACAGAAGGGATACTCGCATGTTTGCTGTCCTGTGCGCCTCCATGGCAGTACAAACAACTAATCTGGTTTACACCCGCATGTACTTCGTGCGAGTAGAAAATAGGCTGAACGGGCTGATACCCCTTTTGCCTTCCCAACCCCATTGCACCTTCTACAAGAAAGTAGCCTCCGGATAAAAACAAAACAATAACTACTAATAATAAATACGTTTTATTGCGATAGAACGGAACATTCGGTGGAGTTTTTATTCCCTCCTTTTCATCCGTTAATTTTTTAAGATTGCTGTTTACCTGCAGTAATATCAAGCCAATGATCGCCAGTATCAAAGTAAGCATCCCATATAGAATACTATTGTCTGATGTGGGGGCTGGTGCGGCTCCAGGTGCTCCTCCCGCAGGTGCTCCCGGCTTTGCATAACTGTCTGCCCAATCCAGGATAGCGTCTATCTCATCTTTTTTCAGGTCGGGGAAAGAAGTCATAACTACACCGCCGGATTCTGCTTTTAGCTTCATCGCATATGGGTCAGTATTCGCCATTGCAGTGGCATTGGCAATCCACTTATAATGCCATCCGGGACTCGGCTCCCTTTTCCTTGCGTCTTTAAGCATCGGGCCTACATAATGCTCATCTGGTTTATGGCAACTTGCACAGTTTGCTTTGAATAAACTTTCTCCATCTGCTGCAAACAATAATTTGGGCGAAATTAAAGTGAGGAAAAAAAGTACAGCTAATGGTTTAATAAAATGCCTCGTGATTTGATTCATACACTGATACCTATCTTGAATAATTGGAAAAATATACTTTGTCGGCTGCAAAAATAAGGAAGCATGTTGACAAAGTGTTAACATTTTTAATTTTTTTTTCCCTTGAGCAGGCCTGCTTTTCAGGGAATATTCGTTATGAATGTTTTTTTATAAAAATTTCAAATAAATAAAAGATAGTAATATCTTCTTTTGGGATGGCTTGCCTTTTTAATAACAAAAAAATGCACCTTTGATTCATGTTAAACAGGTTAAAAAAACATTGGGAAGTAAAATCCGGCGGACTTATTTTGATCTTGTGCACCTTTGCCATTACCGGAACGGTTACTGCCTGGTTAAGTAAAAAAGTGGCCGAATGGCTATTGTTTGACAAATATGGATTGGCATGGTGGGCATCAAA
Source organism: Ginsengibacter sp. (assembly GCA_039915005.1). GTDB lineage: Bacteria > Bacteroidota > Bacteroidia > Chitinophagales > Chitinophagaceae > Ginsengibacter. Next base: position 17,005 of record JBDSOE010000047.1, on the reverse strand, counting down.
AGTCATAGTACTGATATTTGGCTACCAGGTTATTATTTTAATAGTAGGATTTTGTTTCGGGATGTTCCCATTTTTCTGGAAGTATGAAAAGAAGATTTTAAAAAGATTTGGATTTATGAAAAAAGAAACGGCAAACCACCAACCACCAGCGATCTTCGGGTCCGAACCCGACACCTCAAACCTCACACCTCATCCCACACTCGTAAACATTGCCGTATTCGCTTCGGGCGCCGGCACTAATGCCCAAAAAATAATTACTCATTTTAATAACAGTGCCATCGCAAAAGTGGCTTTGATCGTTTGTAATAATCCAAAAGCCGGTGTGTTACAAATTGCTGCAAAAGAGAATGTTCCCGTTCTTCTCCTTGAAAAAAATAAATTTTCAGAAACAGTTTATGTGGCCGAACTAAAAGATTATCAGATAGCTTTTATAGTACTTGCCGGCTTTCTGTGGAAGATTCCCAACCTGCTCATTCACGCCTTTCCGCATCGGATCGTTAATATACATCCGGCGTTGCTGCCGGCTTATGGCGGAAAAAATATGTATGGCAATGCGGTACATTCAGCCGTTATTAATGCCAAAGAAAAAGAGAGCGGCATTACCATTCATTTCGTAGATGAGCACTATGATCATGGAGAAATTATTTTCCAGGCACGATGTGGAGTAAATGAAAGTGATAACGCGGAAAGCCTTGCCCAAAAAATACACCAGATGGAGCACCGGTTTTATCCTGAAAAAATTGAAGAAGTCATAAAGAAGCTGGATAAATAATTCTTACTTTAGAAACCCCTTTTAAATATGACCTTCCTTTATGCATGAAGCAAAGCCACTCCAGAACAATTACAAAAACAGCGTTAAAAAATAATAGCAGTTTGCCATTTAATCAGCCAATGCTGTAATATTACTTATTATATTTTATTGTGAAAAAAACTGTACCCTTTCTGCTTCACTGGCCTCTTCTCAGTCTTCTGGTTTTATTTAGCACCCATGGTTTTAGCCAGATCATTATATCAGGAACGGTTTACGATTCTACGAAATTATATGTAGTTCCCGGCGTAAAAGTTTACAGCACCACCGGCACAACTACCATTACAGATTCATTGGGCGCTTATCACATTAGCGTTTCAGAAAACGATTCCATAAAATTTTTTTACAGGCAAAAATACACGCTGATGTTTCCTGTAAAAACGATTAATAATTATACCGCTTTCGACATTTCCTTACGGGTACGGGTAAACGAAAAATATAAATTGCTGAAAGGTATTACCGTTTTTTCAGATACCTATAAAAGCGATTCACTGGAAAACCGCGTAACCTATTCAAAAATATTCAGTCGTGAAAATCCAACGATACGATCCAGCTATGAACCCGGTGGCCCCGCAGGCATAGACGTCGGCGAGCTGATAGGTATTTTCCAGTTCAGAAAAAATAAACAAAATCTTGCTTTCCAAAAAAGGCTGGTACAGGATGAGCAGGACCGTTATATTGATTACCGCTTCTCATCAAAAACCATCTCACGCATCACCGGGTTGAAAGGCGATGATCTTACAATATATAAAAAGCTGTACCGGCCCAATTATCTTTTTATAGTAACCAGCAGTCTCGCCAAATTTTATGAATATATCTTAAACACTTCTTACGCATTCAAAAAAGAAAATGGCATCCCATAAATTCTAAAAATCCATTTCAAAAATTATCTCCGTCAAATTGTTTTTCCATCATTTGGCTTTACCTTGTTTTATTTTAAAATAAAATCTTTATCCCCCGGCATTTTTTAATCATCCACTATAAAATAAAACAAATTTCTTCTTTTAAACTTATACAAATGAAAGCATTAGTGCTCTCTGCCATCGCGCTCAGCCTTTGCATTTCCGTTAAATCGCAATCTTATAAAAGAATTCATAAGAAGGCAATTGTTGTTGACACACACAATGATATCATCAGTACCTGCCTGGAAAAAGGACTTCGTTTTGATGAAGACCTCAGGGGCAAAACGCATAGCGACCTCAAACGGATGTTTAAGGGCGGTTTGGATGTGCAGGTATTTTCTGTTTTTTGCGATGGCAAACAGGAAAATCCTTATCAATTTGCTAACCGGGAAATAGATACCTTATATGCCTGGGCAAAAAGAAATCCTTCAAAGATGATGCTGGTAAGTTCTCCCGCTCAGTTGCGACAAGCGGTGAAAGAACACAAGCTTGCTTCAATGATTGGCATAGAGGGCGGCCACATGATAGAAGATGATATCAACAAACTTGATAGTCTCTATAATCGTGGTGCCAGGTATATGACACTCACCTGGAACAATAATAATTCATGGGCTACCAGTGCGGAATATGAGGCCTCCCTCCAGGTTACTCCGGATGAAGGAGAAAAGAAACCTGATTCTCCGTTTCAAAAAAAAGGGCTGAATGAATTTGGGAAACAAGTAGTGAAAAGAATGAACGAACTGGGGATGATGGTGGACCTTAGCCACGCAGGTGATCAAACATTTTGGGACGCCATCAACATTACCACCAAACCCGTTTTAGTGTCTCACAGCAATGCTTTTACGCTATGCCCTGTATTTAGAAATTTAAAAGACAACCAGATAAAAGCCATTGCAAAAAACGGCGGGGTAATCCAGTTAAACTTTTATCCTGCATTTCTCGATAGCACGGTAAGTAAGAAATTAAATGCCTTCCTGCGGGAACACAAAGCAGAAAATGATTCTTTGATAAGATCAGGCTTACCGGACTTTGTGGCGACTGATATTATTTTCAAAAAATACGGTAATGAAGTGGAGGAAATGCGTGCACCGTTTCATTTATTATTCGACCACATGGAATACATCATCCAACTTGCAGGGATTGATCATGTAGGACTGGGCGGAGATTTCGATGGAATTCCGTTTACTCCAAAAGTATTAACCGATGTTACCAAATATCCGATGATTACCAAAGAACTGGTAAAGCGGGGTTTTTCAAAAGAAGATATTTTTAAAATTATGGGTGGCAATTTTATCAGGGTTTTTGAAGCCAATCAAAAAAAATAAAAAAATGATTATTCTTTTGGTTTGCATGAAGTATAATTGCAAACAATGAAAGGATTCTAAAAATAAACACATGAAATTATTAGAAAATAAAGTAGCCATCGTTACAGGCGGCAGCCGTGGAATAGGCGAAGCGATTGCCCTGAAACTTGCAGAAAGTGGCGCGCACATTGCCTTCACGTATGTAAGCAGTGATGAGAAAGCCAAAGCTTTGGAAGAAAAATTAAAAGGTTTTGTGGTAAATGCAAAAGCATATAAAAGTAATGCTGCTGATTATAACGATTGTGAATCTCTTGTAAATGATGTGCTAAAAGAAATGGGTACCATAGATATTTGTGTGAACAATGCCGGTATTTCAAAAGATAATCTTTTGCTCAGAATGACGCCTGAGCAATGGGATGAAGTAATCAATACCAATCTGACAAGCGTGTTTAACCTTACCAAACAAGTAATAAAACCCATGATGAAAGCGCGCAAAGGAAGCATCATTAATATGAGTTCTATTGTAGGAATGAAAGGTAATGCGGGCCAAAGCAGCTATGCCGCCAGTAAAGCGGGCATCATAGGATTCACAAAATCCATTGCCGCAGAATTGGGAAGCCGTAACATAAGATGCAATGCCATTGCCCCCGGTTTTGTAGAAACAGATATGACACATTATTTAAAAGAAGGAGAAGGTGCAAAAGAATTTCTAAAACAAATACCTTTGGGCCGATTTGGAAGCGCTGAAGAAATAGCCAACGTGGCTCTTTTTCTTTCCAGCGATATGAGTTCCTACATTACAGGGCAGGTAATAAGCGCCTGCGGCGGATTGAATATGTAAAGCGATGCGGGAGGAAGAATCCAGGAGATAAGAATTTTTTTACAAACAATAATTAAAAATGGACGTTTACAGAAAACTTTTAGAGAAAAACAAAGCGTGGGCCTCAGCGCAAATTAATGAGGATCCTGAATTTTTTACAAGGCTTACCGAATTACAAAAGCCGGAAATATTATGGATAGGTTGCAGCGACAGCCGGGTGCCTGCCGATAGAATAACAGGTACTCATCCGGGAGAGATATTTGTTCACCGCAACGTTTCCAATATGGTCATTAATACCGACCTGAACATGCTGAGCGTACTTCAGTTTGCCGTGGAAATTTTAAAGGTGAGGCATGTAATTGTTTGTGGCCATCATAATTGTGGTGGAGTTTCAGCAGCTATGGAGCATAAAAGTTACGGTCTTATGGACCAATGGATCCGGAACATCAAAGATGTGTATAGGTTACACCGCGAAGAGATTGATGCGTTATCAACTCATCAGGAAAAGCATAACTTGCTGGTACAATTAAACGTAAAAGAACAGGTACTGAATCTTGCTAAAACTTCTATTATTCAAAATGCCTGGAAGCATCAGCAAATACCCCATTTACATGGTTGGGTATATGACCTCAGAGATGGAATTATAAACCCGGTTTTTGAAATGGATGCCGGAACGCCGATAGACCCAATCTTTGAATTGGATAATGTCTGAAATTTATTTCCGCATCACGAGCCCTTCTTAAGAATAATGAAAGGATGTAGTAGGTTTGAGTAATTCAAAAAAAATCACAATGACTCTTCTTCATAATCTGGGTAGCTTTTTATGGAAAATATTTAAATCTCTTTTCGTACGGGAAAAAGATTGCTGCAAATAAATGGCGGCTACCCGTTTTTTATTAAAACAAACATTTTCATTCCCTGCTCTTTTATCAAAGTGCAAGGCTGAATTTTCGTTTGTATTAATTCTCGGATATTTTCTTTAAAAAAGAATAATGGAGATATACAATATCATAACTGTCATTATTGTATTGGCGGCAGTTTTTGGGTACATCAATCACCGTTTTATTAAACTTCCGGGCACTATAGGCATCATGCTTATTTCTCTTTTTGCATCCTTGATAGTAATAGGCATCGGCTATATTTTCCCCGAATTTTTTTTGAAAACCACAGAGGCCATTGGCGCCATAGATTTTCAAACAGCTGTAATGAAAGTGATGCTGAGCTTTTTATTATTTGCCGCTGCCATTCAAATTGATGCAAAAAAATTAAAGAGAGAACGGGCAGCCATCATTACTTTCTCTACCATTAGCGTATTGATCTCTACCCTAGTGGTCGGTTTACTTTTATATATCGTTACCATGCTTTTTGGTCTTTCGGTCAATTTATTATATTGTCTTTTATTCGGGGCGCTAATTTCACCCACAGATCCTATTGCGGTAGTAGGCATTTTAAAGAAAGCTGGAATTTCGCCATCTCTTGAAGCAAGAATCAGCGGTGAAAGTTTATTTAATGACGGAGTGGGCGTTGTATTATTTATTACTTTTTATGAGATCGCTCAAATCGGTATAGAAAACACTTCAGTGTGGGATGTAGCGTGGCTGTTTATAAAGGAAGCCGGTGGTGGTTCACTGCTGGGCTGGCTATTAGGCTACGCGGGATATTGGGTTCTCAAATCAATTGATAATTATGTGGTAGAAGTAATGACAACCCTCGCCATTGTAATGGGTGGTTATTTACTTGCAGAAAAACTGCATATCAGCGGGCCGCTTGCAATGGTAATAGCCGGATTGATTACCGGAAATAAAAGTATGGACGCGGTGGCTAGCGATGTTACCCGCGATTACATCGGTAAATTCTGGGAAATGATGGATGAGGTAATGAATGCGGTTTTGTTTCTTTTAATCGGTTTTGAAATGTTGATAATACCGTTCAACATGACCTTACTCTGGCTGGGATGCATTGCCATCGCAATTGTTCTATTCGCCCGCTATGTTTCTGTAAGGCTTCCTATAATGGTTTTAAGAAATAAAAAAACTTTTGAAAACAATGCCATTCCCATACTCACATGGGGCGCATTGCGTGGCGGTATTTCTGTAGCCCTTGCCTTATCGGTTCCCAAATATATGTATGGCGAGATGTTTGTTTCCATCACCTATATCGTGGTATTATTTTCAATTGTTGGCCAGGGGCTTACTATTGGCAAGCTTGCAAAAAAGCTGCGTGAAGATGAAGGGCCGGCCCATTTAATACCGGCAAAGCCACCGGAAATCTCTGGCAGCAATTAATCCATTTTGTTGTATAACACGTTTACTTTAATTTCGCATTGTTCTCTGGCGGATTTGTTTATTGTTCAGCCGGAAATGATGCAAAAGTTATTAACTGAACTAATAAACGAAAATATTCTGCTATCAATCTACAGGATTCTAAAATTTCGTTTCAGTTTATCCGTTTTACTTCAGCATCCTCCCTTTAAGTTTTTTTCTATTTTAAAAATTAAAATTGAATGAGGATAACACGATTATTTCATGAGTTTTTTGAAAATTTAAAAGGAGGCGTCCTCCTTATCCTTTGTACTATTATATCCCTTTTGCTGGCCAACTCTTCTTTTCACGAAACTTACCTTAATTTATGGCATTATCAATTTGCAGGATTAAGCATAGAGAATTGGATCAATGATGGGTTGATGGCTATTTTCTTTCTACTGATAGGATTAGAATTAAAAAGAGAGATCTATGTGGGGGAACTCTCCAATTTTAAAAGCGCCTCGCTTCCTGTATTTGCTGCTGTAGGCGGCATGTTGATTCCTGCCGCTATCTATGCCTTCTTTAACTATGGCACTATCTCTCAGTCCGGGGCCGGGATTCCGATGGCAACTGATATTGCCTTTGCTATTGGGGTACTCTCTCTTTTAGGTAATCGTGTACCTACATCATTAAAAGTATTCCTGACCGCTATTGCGGTAATTGATGACCTGGGTGCTATCATTGTAATTGCTATTTTTTATACTACTTCCTTATCTCTTATCAATTTATTTATAGTTATTGGCATCTTTGGAATTTTACTTTTAATGAATCATTTAAAAATAAAATATTTAGTGGTTTACCTTATTGGTGGGGCGGCCATGTGGTATTTTATGCTGCATTCAGGTGTTCACGCTACCCTTGCCGGAATTTTATTAGCTTTTGCCGTGCCTTTTGGCAAAGGAGAAGAATCCTCACTCTCCCACAAATGGGAGAATGCTTTACATAAGCCTGTATCGTCCTTTATTTTGCCGGTTTTTGCTTTGGCTAATACTGCAATTTTTTTTGGCCCCGGATGGGATACGGGGTTAGCTACGCCAGGCAGCATGGGTATTTTTGCAGGATTAATAATTGGTAAGCCCGCAGGTGTGGTTCTCTTCAGTTTTCTGGCTATCGTGCTCGGCATTTCTGTATTGCCAAAAGGAATGAAATGGAAGCATATTTTAGGAATAGGAATGCTGGCAGGTATTGGCTTCACCATGTCTATCTTCATCACTTTACTCGCTTACAATGACGATTTTTTAATCAGGGAATCGAAAATATCTATCCTTCTTGCTTCACTTATTTCCGGGGCCATCGGTTTTCTGTGGTTGCGTCACTCCTTGAAAAAGCCAACATTAAAGAAAATAGAAAATAATAAACGTGTTTGATTGATAAAAACAATGTTATAAATGAAAAAAACAATTCAGCAATGCCTTAACGAACGCATCTTAATTATTGATGGCGCTATGGGCACGATGATTCAACAATATAAATTAGAGGAAAAAGATTTTCGTGGCGAAAGATTTATAGATTGGCACAAAGATGTAAGGGGTAATAATGATTTGCTAAGTATTACTCAGCCACAAATAATACAGGCAATTCATAAAGAATACCTGGAAGCCGGTGCAGATATTATTGAAACCAACACATTTAGCAGCACGTCTATTGCGCAGGCAGATTACGATATGCAATCGCTGGCCTATGAACTCAATGTAGCCGCAGCCCAATGCGCAAGGAAAGCAGTGGACGATTTTTTGTCCTCCCGTCTCTCCACTCGTGGAGAGGGCTCGGAGGTGAGGTTTATCTCCGGCGCCATCGGCCCTCTCAATAAAACATTAAGCCTTTCACCTGATGTAAATAATCCCGGGGTCCGTACAGTAACTTTCGATGAAGTAGCCAATGCTTATTATGAGCAAATAAGCGGGCTTGTGGATGGCGGAGTGGATTTACTTTTGGTAGAAACAATTTTCGATACGCTTAATGCAAAAGCAGCGATTTACGCGATAAAAAAATATTTCAGGGAAACAAAAAAGGCCGAGTTGCCGATAATGATCAGCGGAACCATTACCGACGCAAGTGGAAGGACTTTGAGCGGACAAACTTTGGAAGCGTTTTACATTTCCGTTGCACATGCTAATCCGTTAAGTGTTGGATTAAATTGTGCACTTGGCGCCAAAGAGATGCGCCCGCACATTGAAGAATTAAGCGGAATAGCCAATTGTTATACATCCGCATACCCCAATGCAGGCCTGCCAAATGCCTTTGGAGAGTATGATGAGCAGCCTGAAGAAACCGCACACATTTTAGAAGATTGGGCAAAAGAAGGATTTGTAAATATTGTAGGCGGATGTTGCGGAACCACACCGGAACATATAAAGCATATTGCAGAGCAGGTAAAGAAATATGAAGCAAGAAAATTGCCATTGGTGGAGATGTAGGGACGGGTCGCGACTTGTCCATCTTGAAGTTGCAATCTGCGACCTTACAGAGATTATTCAACATTAAAAAGACAAAAATGCCAAAATCAAATTTGTTAAGTATTAAAGTTGCAGAAGAAACGATTCTGGAAAAATTTATGTAATCAGAGTTATGAAAGTGATGTTAGATAGGGATTTAGCTGATATGTATGATGTTGAGGTAAGAGTTTTAAACCAGGCCGTAAAAAGAAATGCTACAAGATTTCCTGATGATTTTATGTTTCAAATTTCAAAAGAAGAAGATGCTTCTCTAAGATCACAAATTGTGATCTTAGAGAAGGGAAAATACTCTAAATACTTACCTTATGCATTCACCGAACAAGGAGTTGCAATGCTCTCAAGTGTATTAAATTCTGAAACTGCAATACAGGTAAATATCCAAATCATTCGCTTGTTCACAAAAATGAAGCAACTCATTTTAGATAACAAAGACCTTTGGATGAAGATTGAAAAAATAGAGCAGCATCTGGTAAAAAATGACAAAGAAATAAAAACCGTATTTGCTTATTTAAAAAAATTATTGGTACAAAAAAATAAACCGCGGAACCAAATTGGATTCAGGGCTTAGGACAAAAAAAATAAAAATGTCAACAACAAAAAAAATCAAACCCTATCTACGGCTTTCAGGTTTAGAACCACTTGTGGTGCGCCCGGAATCACTTTTTATCAATATTGGTGAACGCACCAATGTTACAGGTTCCAAAAAATTCGCAAGATTAATCCGCGGTGGTAATTTTGAAGAAGCCTTATCTGTGGCGCGTCAGCAGGTGGAAGGGGGCGCACAGGTATTGGATGTAAATATGGATGATGCTCTATTGGATAGTGAAAAAGCGATGACCACATTTTTGAATTTATTACAGGCAGAGCCGGACATTGCTAAAATTCCGGTAATGATAGATTCTTCCAAATTCACCATTATAGAAGCGGGACTGAAGTGCGTGCAGGGGAAATGTATTGTCAATTCTATTTCTATGAAAGAGGGAGAGGAACTCTTTTTAGAGCATGCCTTTATTTGTAAAAGTTTTGGGGCAGCCGTGGTAGTAATGGCTTTTGACGAGAAAGGGCAGGCAGATACTATTGAACGAAAAATAGAAATATGCAAACGCGCATATAAATTATTGACAGAAAAAGCCAATTACAAACCGGAAGACATCATATTTGACCCCAACATTTTTGCAATAGCCACCGGCATTGAAGAGCACAATAATTATGGAGTAGATTTTATAGAAGCCACAAGAGAAATAAAAAGATTGATGCCCCTTACCAAAATAAGTGGGGGTGTAAGTAATGTGTCTTTTTCTTTTCGCGGAAATGAAACCGTAAGAGAAGCTATGCACGCGGTTTTTTTATACCACGCCATAAAAGCAGGAATGGATATGGGTATTGTAAATGCAGGTGCACTGCAGGTTTACGAAAATATTGATCCCGTTTTAAAAGAATTATGTGAAGACGTAATCCTCAACAGAAAGGAAGATGCCACTGATAAATTATTGGCATTTGCAGAAACCGTAAAAGCGAAAGGAAAGGAAATTGTAAAGGATGAAGCCTGGAGAAAAGAAGAAGTTCAAAAGCGTTTAAGCCAGGCGTTAGTAAATGGAATTACGGATTATATTGAAGAAGATACAGAGGAAGCCCGGTTGAAATATCCTAAACCTTTGGATGTAATTGAAGGCCCCCTGATGGACGGAATGAACGTGGTAGGCGATCTTTTTGGAAGTGGAAAAATGTTTTTACCACAGGTGGTAAAGAGTGCTAGGGTAATGAAAAAAAGTGTGAACTATTTATTCCCCTTTATTGAAGCTGAAAAAGAAAAAACAAAACAGGCAAATATTGCAGCGGGAATATTAAACGTAGAAGGCGCGGGCCCTGCAAAAATATTAATGGCCACCGTAAAGGGCGATGTACATGATATTGGGAAAAATATTGTGGGTGTTGTTTTAGGGTGTAACGGATACGAAGTAATTGACCTGGGCGTAATGGTTCCTGCGGATAAAATTTTACAGGTAGCCAAAGAAAAAAACGTAGCCATGATTGGATTGAGTGGATTAATAACCCCTTCGCTCGACGAAATGGTGCATGTGGCCAAAGAAATGAAAAGAAATAATTTCACGATCCCTCTTTTAATAGGAGGCGCCACCACTTCGCGTTTACACACTGCCGTCAGGATTGCGCAGGAATATGATAATGGAGTTATACATGTATTGGATGCATCGCGTAGCGTAACAGTCGCCGGCAATTTATTGAACCCAGAAAATAAAACGGAATTTTTATCAGGCATCAAGACGGAGTACGAAAAACTGAAAAAAGATTTCGGAAATAAAAGATCGGCGAAGGCAATGCTTTCCTTTGCTGATGCAAAGAATAATAAATTCATAATTGACTGGAAGAATTTCACACCGGTAAAGCCGTCATTTACCGGAGTAAAAGTTTTTGAAGATTATGATCTCAATGAAATTTATGAATATTTAGATTGGCAGCCTTTCTTTATTGCATGGGAAATGCATGGAAAATTTCCGCAGATATTGTCTGATAAAAAAATAGGAGAAGCAGCAACCAAACTTTATGAAGAAGCACAGCTCTTTTTGAAAAAGATCATTAAAGAAAAATGGCTTACGGCTAAAGGCGTTGTTGGCTTTTGGGAAGCCAATACAATCGAGGAAGATATCATTGAAGTAAAAGATGCAGATGGACAAAGCTATAGTCTTGAATTTTTGCGCCAGCAAATAAAAAAAGCACCGGGGCAGCCCAATATTTCCTTGGCTGATTTTATAAAACCCAAAAGCCCATCCCCAATAACTTCCGATCTAAGTTCCCCCTTCGGGGGTCAGGGGGGTGACTACCTCGGCGCCTTCGCAGTTTCCATTCATGGCCTGGAACCACACATCGAAAGATTCAATAAAGAGTTTGATGATTATAGTAAGATCATGTTACAAGCCTTAGCCGACAGGCTCGCAGAGGCATTTGCAGAACTGCTACACGAAAAAACACGAAAAGAATATTGGGGCTATGCAAAAGAAGAAAGCCTGACTGCAAAAGAATTAATTGAAGAAAAGTATGGAGGTATTCGCCCGGCGCCAGGTTATCCGGCATGTCCCGATCATACCGAAAAATATAAACTCTTTGAATTACTGGATGCCACAAAAAATGCCGGTATCACGTTGACTGAATCTTTGGCAATGTCGCCCGCACCTTCTGTTTGCGGATGGTATTTTGCACATCCTCAAAGCAAATATTTTGGTATCGGAAAAGTTGCCAAAGACCAGGTGGAAGATTATGCAAAAAGAAAAAAAATGCCTTTGGAAGAAGTGGAAAGATGGCTGAGGCCGCAGTTGGATTATGATGCATGACCAATCCGTCTAATTATATAAGAGCGAAATTTTAAATCCATTACAGCAGGCTTCGCCCAAGTGATGAAGTAAATAAGAAGGATTTAACAACCTTTCTCTCATGCCAACTACCTTCTTACCTTCTCATTGAATAGTAGATAATTCATATCGCACCAACAGAAGTAATGAAAACTACCTGGCTACTTTTCCTCTTCTCCCATTCATTAATAAATTTTTGAATTAGGTTAACGGTAATATATTCGTGGAATTTTATAGTGTTTCCCTGGGGCATACTTATTAATATGCTTAACCAGAATAAATTCGCAATAATTAAAAGTGATCATTATGAAACTGTGTGATGGATTACGTATAAGTTTATCAATATTATTAAGTTGCAGCGTGATGCTACTGGCCGCTCAAAAAAAGAATGAATCTTTTCAAATCCATATCCACAAAACAACCAATGCTATAAAAATAGATGGTGTGATTGACAGTTTGGAATGGAAAGGTGCCGAACCGGCAGAGAACTTTTTTATGATTTTGCCAATGGATACCAGCCACGCAAAAGCTTTAACGGAAGTGTACATGGCGTATGATGATAAAAACCTGTATCTCTCCGCAGTGTGTTATAAGGCTATACCCGGCCGATATTCTGTAGAATCGTTACGGCGTGATTTTAGTTTTGTAAAGAATGATAATTTTATTGTGTTCATGGATCCTTTTGATGACCAAACCAATGGCTTTGCATTCGGGGCTAATGCTGCGGGCGCTCAATGGGATGGCATGATGTATGAAGGAGGAAAAGTGGATCTTAACTGGGATAACAAATGGGTATCAGCAGTAAAAAATTACCCCGAAAAATGGGTACTCGAAATGGCTATTCCCTTTACAACCATAAGATTTAAAAAAGGCATAAGCCAATGGGGCATAAACTTCAGCAGGCTGGATCTTAGATCATCAGAGAAAAGCGCCTGGGCACCGGTTCCCCGCCAATTTCCTTCTGCAGCACTCGCCTATTCGGGTACGCTCGTATGGGATGCGCCGCCTGCTCCGGTGGGCGCCAATGTTTCCGTAATCCCTTATGCTCTTGGTGGTATTATTAAAGATTATACAAACGCAAAATCTCCCGTTTATCGCAAAGAGATTGGAATAGACGGCAAAATTGCGCTTACCTCATCCCTTAATCTTGACCTCACCATTAATCCCGATTTCTCACAGGTAGAAGTGGATCGCCAGGTAACCAATCTCGACAGGTATGAATTGTTTTTCCCTGAAAAACGACAGTTCTTCTTAGAGAATGGAGACATCTTCGCCAACTTTGGTTATTCAACTATACGTCCTTTTTTTTCAAGAAGGATTGGCCTTCAGTCACCCATACATTTTGGTGCAAGGGTAAGTGGCAAACTTGATAAAAATTGGAGGTTAGGTGCCATGAATATGCAGACAGGTGAAGTCGGTGATCTTGGTTTGCCGGCAGAAAACTTTACCGTAGCATCTGTTCAGCGCCGTGTATTTGCACGGTCTAATATTGGAGTTATATTCGTCAATAAGCAATCCTTAAATTATTCTCCCGGTCAATATCCGGGTAAACCATTGCATTCACTATACAATAGAAATCTGGGGCTTGAATATAATCTTGCCTCTTCCAATAACCGATGGACGGGAAAAGCAATGTTTATTAAATCCTTTACAGCCGGAGACCAGGGAAAAGATTGGGTACATGCCGGGAATATTCAATATTTGGGACGCAGATGGTTGCTTTCCTGGCAACATGAGTATGTAGGTAAAAGTTATAATGCAGAGGTAGGTTATGTACCCCGCCGTGGTTACATAAAATATAATCCGGCAGCGGGTTACACCTTCTTTTCAAAAGGAGGAAAAATATTAACTCATGGTCCTAAGCTCAGTTATACTTCCTATAACAATGAATCTTTTAAGCGTACTGACGATCTGGCTCTATTAAGTTATTCCATTAGCTTTCGCTCCCAGAGTACTTTTCTTGCCTGGGTGGCGCATGATTATGTAAAATTGCTTCAGCCCTTTGACCCTACTAATTTTACAAAAGATTCCCTGCCAACAGGCAGTGAGCACAGATGGTATTCCTGGGGAACCGAATTTGTATCAAAGCCGCAAAGTATTTTCACTTATGGGTTTACTACACGTTACGGCGGATATTACGAAAACGGCTCACGGCTTGGCATTACGGCAGATGTTGGCTACCGCTTTCAACCCTATCTTAGTATTGCGCTCAACAGTAATTATAATTATATCAATCTCCCCAAGCCATGGGGTAAGAATGATTTCTGGCTTATTGGCCCCCGGGTAGATCTTACGCTCACCAATAAGTTCTTCTTTACTACATTCATCCAGTACAACAACCAGTTAGACAATATAAACCTCAATACAAGATTGCAGTGGCGGTACAAACCGGCTTCTGATATTTTCCTGGTTTATACTGATAACTATCTTCCCACGCCTTTCTCTATTAAGAACAGGGCCTTGCAATTGAAGATCACTTACTGGTGGAACAAAAAATAAAATATAGTGAACTATGCTTTTGACGTAAGCAACTCCCCGGGGCAGGTTTTATAAAAAACTTTTCGTTTACGCTTCACTGTTAGTATAATCAAAGTCATGTTATTTATTTTCTTTGGGAGAGGGCACGTAGCTTCAGAAGGTATCATTAAAAGACTCTAATCGCTATTTAAAATTTGTTTTCCTATTTTTTACAGGAAAAGTCCTTCATAGGTTAAGCACTCATTCGTGCAATTAGGGCATCAAATTCGTGCTGTCATTTTTATACATTATACCCTTACCATAATGATAGAATACTCTTCCGCTTGAATGATAATTGTATAAATTTGATCTCTAAAAACTAAGTATATTCCAAATATGCGCATCATTTCTTACAACGTCAACGGCATCAGGGCCGCTATAAAAAGAGGTTTCATTGATTGGCTAAAAACAGACCCTGCAGACATCGTTTGCATCCAGGAAGTAAAAGCACATGAAGCGGATATTGACCGCGTTGCCATTGAATCTGCGGGCTACCGGCCCTACTTTTTTTTAGCACAAAAAAAAGGATACAGCGGCGTTGGAATTTTTAGCAGAATAGAACCCAATAATGTGGAATATGGGCATGGCAAAGAGCAAAGCGATTTTGAGGGAAGGGTACTACGCGCCGATTTCGGTAAAATTACTTTGATCAACGCCTACTTTCCATCCGGCACTACCGGTGAGGTACGGCAATCTTATAAATACATCTGGCTCGATGAATTTTTAGATTATTTAAATGAATTAAAAAAGACGAGAAATAAATTAATTGTGTGTGGAGATTATAATATTGCCCACAAGGAAATTGATATTCATAATCCAGTTTCCAACAAAAAAACATCTGGATTTTTGCCCGGAGAAAGAGTATGGTTGGATAAACTATTGCTGTCTGGATTTACAGACAGCTTTCGCCACCTCAATAAAGACCCGCATCAATATAGCTGGTGGAGCGTAATGCGGCCTAGTACCCGGTTAGAAAATAAAGGCTGGAGAATAGATTATATAAACGTTACCGGTAATTTGCAGGATCAAATCCAATCCGTAAAAATTTTACCCGATATAAAACATAGTGATCATTGCCCTGTTTTTTTGGAATTATCTTTATAAATTATGCTGCTATACAACATTACTACAAAGGTTGATAATGCAATTGTAAACGAATGGCTACAATGGCAAAAAGAAATTCATATCCCTGAAATAATGGATAGCGGCTTGTTTCATGAGTATCGGTTATACCGGTTATTGGGCCAGGATGATACCGAAGGCAAAACGTATGTAACTCAATTTTTTATTGATTCGGAAAACAATTACCAAAAATATCTGCAGTATTTTGCTCACGGCCTTCGGGAAAAAGCTATCGGGCAATGGGGTGATCAGATTATTTCCTTCCGTACCCTCCTCCAAAATGTGGATTAGGTGTTTATATTTTTTTAAAAAATCATCATTATATTCTTCCCTGCTTCTTTATTTCTTCCCTGAATTTCTGTAACAAATAGGGCAAACCCTTTACTGTGCTGAATTACATGAAAATATCCTTTCATTTTTTTATTTACAAAGATCGCTATGCCTTGTGAAAAACCTTGCCAATTGCGGATTTCAGGATAAAAGCATCGAAAAAAAATTCTTTAAAAAATATTATTGCAATGAAAAACCTTATATATTTGTTGCTGTTAAAAAAAATCAAATAAATTATTATGAACAAAGCTGAACTAATCGCCAAGATGGCCGATGATGCAGGAGTTACTAAAACACAAGCTAACGCTGCTCTTGATTCTTTTACTGAAGCAGTTACTAAAACCCTTAAAGGTGGTGGTAAAGTAACCCTTGTTGGTTTCGGTACTTTTTCTGTAAGTAAAAGAGCTGCCCGCAATGGCCGCAATCCTCAAACCGGCGCTGTTATTAAAATTAAAGCTAAGAAGGTAGCTAAATTTAAAGCAGGAAAAGAACTGTCATCGAAAATCTGATTTTCGTAAAATTTTTAGAAGCAAGATGCATTTATGTATCTTGCTTTTTTTATGCTGTTATATGAGCAGCTAATAATATTTTAAAACTCAAATCGTAAAAAAAAATTATTCATGGGACGTGGAGATAAAAAAACTAAAAAAGGGAAAATCTTTAAAGGATCATTTGGAAAAGTAAGACCAGCGAATCCTAAAAAAGCTGATAGTAAAACTGCTGAAAAAACTGTTGAAAAAAAATGAAGATTACTTTAAGGTGCAAGCCTCTCTATTTTCCATTTTTTCTTTTCATCAATAGTATATTGTAAACGATCGTGTAGCCTGCCAGGCCTTCCCTGCCAAAATTCAATTAAGTTTGGATGTACTATATACCCTCCCCAGTTTTCTGGTCGTGGTATCTTTTCTGTGTCAAATTTATTATTGTAATACACAACATTTTTCTCAAGCTGTTCACGATCTTTTATCACTTCACTTTGAGGTGAGCTCCATGCACCAATTTGGCTTTGTCGTGGCCTGTATGCAAAATATCCATCGCTTTCTTCAGGGGGCGTTTTTTCTGTTACACCTTCTACTCT
>JBDSOE010000059.1:0-45014 GCA_039915005.1 Ginsengibacter sp. | reverse complement strand
AATTCCAATTAATGCATCGCGGCCATAATGAAAATCAGGGACAATGATTCCACCATTTCCCTCTCCGCCAATTACCGCGTTTACTTCCTTCATCTTACGCACCACATTCACCTCACCAACGGGAGATGGAAAATAGTCTCCGCCATGTTTATGAGTGATTTCTTTTAGCGATTTGGTAGAAGACATATTGCTTACTGTATTTCCTTTTTTATGGGTAAGCACATAATCTGCAACAGCTACCAAAGTGTATTCCTCGCCAAACATACTTCCGTCTTCACAAACAAAGCAAAGCCTGTCCACGTCTGGATCTACAGCAATTCCCAGAGATGCGTTCTGTTTTTGCACTTCATTGCTGAGGCCGGTTAAATGCTTGGGAAGAGGCTCTGGATTATGATCAAATTTTCCATTCACTTCTCCATTAATTACTATGATATCTTTTACACCCAATGCTTTTAGTAAAGCAGGAATATAAATGGCGCCCGAACTATTTATAGGATCTAAAACAATTTTAAATTTCGCTTTCTTTATGGCTTCTGTATCTACGAGATGATAATTGACAACAGCATCAATATGTTTTTGTAAATAAGAATCGTCTTTTTGATAACTACCTATTTTATCAATGCCTGCAAAAACAAACGATTCACTTTCTGCAGCTAGAAGTATTTTTTCTCCTGCTTCTGCATCAAGAAATTCGCCATCTTGGTTGAGTAATTTCAAGGCATTCCATTCTTTAGGATTGTGACTTGCGGTTAAAATAATTCCGCCTGCCGCATCTTCAGCTTTTACTGCAATTTCTACTGTAGGCGTGGTGGTAAGCCCAAGATCAATTACATGAAAACCACATGCCATCAAGGTATTAGCGCAAAGGTCGCTCACCATTTTTCCGCTTATTCTTCCATCACGGCCAATGACGATTTTTTTATTGTCATTGGGGTCTAATGAACCTGCGAATGCCGCTGTAAATTTTACAATATCTAATGGGGTAAGATTTTCACCAGGCTTGCCGCCAATGGTTCCTCTTATGCCGGAGATGCTTTTTATCAGTGCCACGTATGCTTTTTTTTAAGGCTGCAAATTTAAGTCTTAAATTGATTAGTTGTTCAGGTGAAAAATACTTGTCTTGATAATTCATAACTTATTGACCATTGACTATTGCCGATTCCAAATTCTTCTGTTATACCTTCGCCCCCAAAAATGAGATATGGATGCACAGCCCTGGTTTAAATATTGGTTTGCTTCGCCTTATTACCAGCAATTATATTCTAAAAGAAATGACGATGAGGCGGCTGATTTTATGGATAAACTGATGGCACATCTTCAACCGCCAGCGGATTCTTTTATGCTTGATATTGCGTGTGGAAGAGGGCGTCACTCAAAGCACATGGCTTCCAAAGGTTTTGATGTTACTGGCATAGATATATGTGAAGATAGTATTTCGGATGCCATGGAAGAGGAGGGTGAAAACCTTCATTTTTTTGTGCATGATATGCGCCTTCCGTTCTGGATCAATTATTTTAATTATGCCTTCAATTTTTTTACAAGCTTTGGATATTTTAAAACGAGGCGTGAGCATGATAATGCCATAAGAACCATTGCGCAATCTTTAAAAAATAATGGCGTTTTTGTAATTGATTATCTGAACGTTCATTATTCAGAAGATCATTTGGTTCATCAATCTGAAAAAGAAATAAGCGGCGTAAATTATTATATTACCAAATGGTTTGATGAAAATCATTTTTATAAAAAAATAATTATTGAAGATAAATTGTTGGAAGCGCCTTTGGAATATTTAGAAAAAGTGGCTAAGTTTTCTTTAGGCGATTTTACTGAAATGCTGGCTTATCATCACATGCAGGTGCAGGAGGTTTTTGGCGATTATAATTTTGGCCCTTATCATGTAAAAAATTCTCCCCGAATGATTATTATAGCAAAGAAGATGGTACACGAGGGAATAGAATCCTGAGTTATTTATTTCCATGTACAAAAATAACACTGCCGCTTTTATCAGTATCGGATGTTATTCTCACTTCATACCTCTGGTCGCCGTCTGTAACTATCATCAGGGCTGTATTTGGCGGAATGGTTCCCAGGTTCTCCGCATACATGGTTACTATATTTTCTCTGGCATCCTCATCTAAGGAAAGGGTGAGCGATATAGGTTTATCGGTTAATCTTTTATGCGACAAGACTAATTTCTCATTGTAAAATACAGAGATAGAATCGCCATCAATTTCTCCATTATCATAAAAGTCGAGACGGAAGGTCGGATGATTTATGGCTATTGTTTTTATAATATCCTTTCTCCGGTTTTCAAATATCTTTTTAGGAGCCGTTGTTATATTTTTAATTTCGGGGCCGGTAATTGGTTTTTCTACGCCTGGCGAATCTTTTATCAGGGATGGCAATTTCTGTGCAGGTTTCTCTGCCGGAGTTCTTTTTACAATAGCCGGAGGTGTTTTTTTCGGAATAATTACCGGGGGCTTTTTAGTAACCACTTTCTTTTGAGGTGATTTTGCAATTTCATTTTTCTTATTGGGTTTTAGTCCCAGTGGCAATCTGTTTACAATTCTCCTTGCAAGCAATGTGGTACCTTTTCCGCAGCCCTGTCCCTGGTTGGGTGCGGGTATCCATGTGCCCCGCAGTACTTCCGTGTCATCATTTTCTTTTTCATAGTAAAGCCTGTGCGTTTGAAAACAATTTATAAAATTAGGCGGTGTATTAGATTTGGTTCTTTCTACTTCGGTTACGGTTATTTCGTTGGTTACTCTGTTCAGCAAACCTGTAAGCCGGCATATTGTATAATATCTTTTTCCCAGTTCATTAAAGTAAGTGTAAGAATATCCTGAAACCCTCGTGCCCTCCGTCTGCAACTCCAGTACATAAGTCAGGCGGCTTCCTCCCAGTCCCGAATATCCATAAGTGGTTTCCTCGAAACTACCTTTCCATTGCCCATTGAAATTAGTTACCCGGTTTTTATGGGAAGAAGTATTTTGCTGCGCAAATAATAAAGTAAAATTTCCGAACAATAAAAATGTCAGCGTAAAGACCCATTTCATTATGCATGTATTTTGTTCCATTCAAAATTAATTGTTATTAAAAGGGTATCCTTTCAAAGGAATGGCATCTTTATCTAATACTTCGTTAAATTTGCGTTTCTAAAAAACAAAAAATAAAATCTTTTTAAGTTTACAGAATGATACATATAACTTTCCCGGATGGGGCTGTGAGGCAATATGAGCAAGGGTCATCGGCATTGGATATTGCAAAATCAATTAGTGAAGGGCTTGCCAGAAAAGTATTGGCTGCCGAAATAAACGGCGAAGTTTGGGACATTACCAGGCCTATAAAAAATGATGCTTCCGCTAAATTTTTAACATGGGATGATGAAAAAGCAAAAGCCACTTTTTGGCATTCCTCGGCGCATCTTATGGCGGAGGCGGTGGAAGATACTTTTCCCGGAGTAAAATTCTGGGTGGGGCCACCGGTGGAAAGAGGTTTTTATTATGACATGGATCTGGGAGAAAATGTAATTACAGAAACTGACCTCGTAAGGCTTGAAAAAAAAATGGTGGAGCTTTCAAGGCAAAATAATCCATTCATCAGAAAAGAAATCTCGAAGGCGGATGCTGTAAAATATTTTGAAGAAAAAGGCGATGAATACAAACTGGATCTTCTTACCCACTTGCAGGATGGCAACATTACTTTTTATACGCAAGGGCAATTTACCGATCTGTGCCGTGGGCCGCATATCCCTTCAACCGGATTGATAAAAGGAATTAAATTAACTTCTATTGCCGGTGCTTACTGGAAAGGCGATGAAAAAAATAAAATGCTCACCCGCATTTATGGCGTTACTTTTCCCAATCAAAAGGAATTGGACGAATACCTTGTTTTTTTAGAGGAAGCAAAAAAAAGAGATCACAGAAAAATAGGAAAAGAACTGGAGTTATTTGCTTTCAGCGAAAAGGTGGGAGCGGGGTTGCCGTTATGGTTGCCAAAGGGCGCCATGTTACGTGGAAGATTGCAAGATTTTATGCAAAAGGCACAATTGGAAGCGGGTTATCTTCCAGTAATTACTCCACATATTGCTAATAAGAATTTGTATATTACCAGCGGGCATTATGAAAAGTATGGCAAAGATAGTTTTCAGCCGATAAAAACGCCGCAGGAAGGCGAGGAGTTTTTTTTAAAACCAATGAATTGCCCGCACCATTGTGAAATTTATAAAACCTCACCAAGAAGCTACAAGGATTTGCCACTAAGGCTTGCTGAGTTTGGAACGGTTTATCGTTATGAACAATCGGGCGAATTGCACGGCCTTACCCGTGTGCGTGGGTTTACCCAGGATGATGCGCATTTATTTTGTATGCCCAACCAGGTAAAAGAAGAATTTAAAAAAGTAATTGACCTGGTGCTGTATGTATTTGATTCGCTTGGATTTAAAGATTTTACGGCGCAGATTTCTTTAAGGGATAAAGAAGACAAAACGAAATATATAGGCAGCGATGAAAACTGGGATCTTGCGGAGAAAGATATTGTGGAAGCGGTAGAAGAAAAAGGATTAAAGAATGTGGTAATTGAATATGGGGAGGCTGCTTTTTACGGCCCGAAACTTGATTTTATGGTTCGGGATGCTATCGGAAGAAAATGGCAATTAGGAACGATTCAGGTGGATTATAATTTGCCCGAAAGGTTTGACCTTACTTACATAGGAGAAGATAATGCCAAACACAGGCCGGTGATGATCCATCGTGCTCCGTTTGGAAGTTTGGAAAGATTTGTTGCGGTGCTTATTGAGCATTGTGCAGGTAAATTTCCGATGTGGCTTACTCCTGTTCAGGTAAAAATTTTACCAATAAGTGATAAATTTATTTCCTACGCAGAAAATGTTTTATCTCAATTAAAAAATAATGATATTCGTGCAGAAATTGATGACCGGAGCGAAAAGATTGGCAAAAAAATAAGGGACACGGAATTGGCTAAGGTTCCATTAATGCTTATTATTGGGGAGAAGGAAGTAAACGAAGAAATGGTGTCTGTGAGAAGGCAGGGAAAAGGAGATGAGGGAACGAAGACTTTGGCCGAGTTTATGGAAATAGTAAAAGAAGAAGTGAAGAATAAAAAATAAGTTATTACTACTTCACAATCTTTAAAGGATAAAAATTATTAAAGCAACAAATGACTACTACACAATCTTTTAAAATTTATGAAGTTTTACAGCGTCATTTTAAAAACAACGACGATGCAAAGATTGTAGTGCAGGAGATAGAACAGATAATAGAAATTAAAATTGAAAATAAATCGACGGTTCTTTTTACTAAGGAAGATGGCGCCGCTTTAAAAGAAGAAATACTTAATCTTCGTATTGACATGGAAAAAAGATTCTACAATAATATCATCTGGACTTTTGGCAGCGTATTAACAGGAGTAGGATTATTATTTACAATGATCAAAATATTCTTAATAAAATAAAAAATAAATTTTAACCTAAAATCAATTAATGGCATTTCCACCACGGCCGAGAGGCGCATTTAATCCACGTTTTAAAAAAGAACAACAACAGGAACACCGCACCAACCACATGATAAAAGTACCGCAGGTACGTCTTGTGGGTGAAAATATTGAAGTAGGAATTTATCCTATTGCAGAGGCGCAAAAAATTGCCAACGACCAGGGACTCGACCTGGTTGAAATTTCTCCGCAGGCAGACCCGCCCGTTTGTAAAGTAATTGATTACAATAAATTTCTTTACGAAAAAAAGAAGCGTGAAAAGGATATGAAAGCAAAGAGCAAAGTTTCTGAAGTAAAGGAAATTCGCTTTACGCCCAACACCGACGATCATGATTTTAATTTTAAATCGAAACACGCCGAAAACTTCCTGAAAGATGGCAATAAAGTAAAAGCCTATGTGCAGTTCAAAGGAAGAGCGATCATGTTTAAAGAAAGAGGTGAATTACTTTTATTGAAATTCGCAGAACGCCTTGTGGAAGTAGGCACACTGGAGAGCATGCCTAAACTGGAAGGAAAGAGAATGTTCGCCATTTTTGCCCCTAAAAGCCAGAAGAAAAAGTAAGATTCTTATTTAAAATATTTTCTGTAACCAATAAAGCATCGTTATAGTGATGCTTTTGTTTTTTAAAGAGTATAGCGATATATAATTCGGGAAACAGAAGTGGGATGGTTCACTGATAATTTATGTTTTGGGATAATGAGTTTGAAAAAAGTACTTCGTATGTCTTTATTATTGTTGGTTGTTTTACTTTATTTATGCGTATTATTACCATTGCCTAAATGAAGTAATTATTCTGTATGATTTACCAGTATTATATCAGACTTTTGCATTGTTATTTAAATTCAAAAATTCATTTTATATTCTATGATACTAGAAACCGGAGAGGTTATCAATGTGATGATTGTGGACGACCATGTACTTTACCGGGCTGGAGTAAAAACCGCCCTTTCTTCCAAAAAAGACATTAAGATAATTGCTGAAGCCGATAATGGAGTACACCTGCTTGCCATGTTGAAAGTTATTCAACCAGATGTGATTTTGCTTGATATACAAATGCCCGTAATGGATGGCATTGCCGCATTGCCGGAAGTGAAAAAATTATACCCGGGGATAAAGATCATCATGCTGACTTTACTGGATGACCAGAGTGTAATTACTAAATTAATGGAATTGGGCGCCAATAGTTATCTCGTAAAAACCTCCGATGCGGAAGTAATTTATGAGGCCATTAAAACCTGTCATGAACAGGAATTTTATTTTAATGCCCTTACCAATAAAGCGTTGTTGAACAATCTTAGGCAAAAGAATGTGATTTCTCCTTTTCATTTAGCGCAGGAAGATGCCAGGCTTACAGATAAAGAAATTACGATACTAAGATTAATGTGCGAGGAAAAGAGCACGCGCGAAATAGCCGAAGCCGTGGAGCTTAGCCCCCGCACCATTGAATCTATCAGGGACAAACTGAAAGCGAAGACCGGAACCAAAAGTACGGCCGGACTCATCATGTTTGCCGTAAAAAATAAACTGCTCGACCAGGAAATATAAAATCGTTTCCTCAACCCATACTGCTATTTTTGCTCATTTATTTCCTGATTATGAATGAGCATTTTTTTATTTACAACGATCATTTTTTTCATGCAAGTGAGCCTGTGATAAGCGCCGGCAACCGCGCCCTGCGTTATGGCGACGGATTGTTTGAAACCATGCGAATGCAGAAAGGAAACATCCTTAATATGGATTTCCATTTTGATCGCTTGTTGGATGGGCTTTCCATTTTACAATTTGAAAATCTGAAAACTTTCACCCGGGATTTTTTTATCAAAAAAATAAATGACCTGCTACAGAAGAATCATTATGACAAAAATGCAAGAATCCGTTTGATGGTTTTTCGTGGTGATGGAGGCATTTTTGATACTGAAAATAACTTTCCCAATTACATATTAGAAACCTGGCCGCTCGCAGAAAAAATAGAATTGAATGAAGCGGGATTGATAGTTGATGTTTTCCCTGATGTGGCAAAAAGCTGCGACCGGTTCTCCAATCTGAAATCTAATAACTATCTGCCCTCTGTAATGGCAGGGGTGTTTGCTCAAAAAAATAAGCTTGATGATGCAATTATATTGAATGCTTTTGAAAGGATTTGTGAATCTGCCATTGCCAATATTTTTATCATAAAAGGGGAAAGTGTTTTTACGCCGCCCTTGTCGGAAGGCTGTGTGGCGGGTGTAATGCGGCGATGGATGCTGGAGAAATTTTCTTTAAAAAATTATGCGGTAACAGAAAAAGAACTTTCGATAGAGGAAGTACTTGATGCGGATGAGTTTTTTCTGACTAATTCCATACATCCGATCCGATGGGTGAAGACTTTTCGTGAGAAAAATTATGGGAATAAAAAAGTGAAGGAAATTTATGGAAATATTCATAAAATTATTTGAGACGTAGTAAAAGTAAGAGGACTGGCTGTTTTACTCCTTAGGCATTATAAGTAGATTCATCCAAAGTATGAGATGGCTTCGGCGCGGAAAGTATGTAAAAGTTTGAGGTCAGTAATGCGTCTCGCCATCACGTAAGTTAGCTCGTGACTGAGATGCGCAAGCAGTAGCTTTGTAATTGATAATAATTTCCGGCGCAGAAGCAATCTCATAACCAGTGGGTATAAAGGAATATCATAACATCGGCCTTTATATTAACTCCCACTAACGCATTCCTTTTGTAAATTTTGTATTTACGCCAATGTTTTAAATTGCACAGTTTACCTTTGCAAAAATTATTACTTTTTAGATATGGTGTATTTGACCCGGATAGAACATTTTAATGCTGCGCACAAACTTTATAACCCTGCGTGGGACAAGGAAAGAAATGAAGTGGTTTTTGGTAAATGCGCCAATGAAAACTGGCACGGCCATAATTATGAATTGCATGTAACCATAAAAGGCGAAATAGTGGCAGACACTGGATTCTTATTTGATGTTAAAATTTTAAGCCTTTTAATAAACCAGTTTGTCCTGGAAAAATTAGACCACAAAAACCTCAACATGGACGTGGAGTTTTTAAAAGATAAAATGTGTTCTACTGAGAATCTGGCGATAGGTATCTGGCAGCAACTGCAACCTCATTTTCCGATGGAAGTGAAATTGCATTGCATAAAATTATATGAAACGCCAAGGATTTTTGTGGAATATTTTGGAGAATAATTTTTGATAATTTTTAATTTACTGTGATGAATAAAAAAGTATCCGTTTTCAGAAGAGAGCATTTTAATGCTGCGCATCGTTTGCATAATTCCGAGTGGGACGAGGCAAGGAATGATGAGGTTTTTGGCAAGTGCAACAATCCCAATTATCACGGGCATAATTATGAAATGGATGTAAAGATAACCGGTGAGCCTGCTGCTGATACGGGTTTTGTAATAGACCTTAAATTTTTGAGCGATACCATCAAGGCGCATATTACTGAAAAGTTTGATCATAAAAATCTGAACCTGGATTTACCCGAATTTGCAAGCCTGAATCCTACGGTGGAAAATATTGTGATCGTTATTTATGACATTCTCCGGGAGAAAATTGATAGCCAATTAGACCTGCAGATAAGGCTTTATGAAACACCGAGGAATTTTGCAGAGTATCCCGCATTGTAAAAATTGAAAAATATTATTTAATTATATGGCTTACAGAAGAGTTGAAGAATACGATAAGGACGTCACAGAAGAATTATCGAAAAATTACCGGGATACTATTCGTTTGATTGGAGAGGATCCGGATCGTGAAGGATTATTAAAGACGCCTGAGCGCATTGCAAAAGCATTACAATATTGCACCCAGGGGTATGGAGTGGATGCTCTTTCCATTTTAAATTCTGCTAAATTTCATGAAGACATCAGTGAAATGGTGATCGTGAAAAATATAGAATTATACAGCATGTGCGAGCACCATATGTTGCCTTTTTTTGGTAAGGCACATATCGCCTACATCCCCAATGGCTGGATCACAGGTTTAAGTAAAATAGCAAGAGTGGTTGATGTGTTTGCGCGAAGATTACAGGTGCAGGAAAGGCTTACTACAGAAATTTTAAACGCCATTCAGGAGGCACTGAATCCGCTGGGAGTTGCCGTGGTGATAGAAGCAGAGCACTTGTGCATGATGATGCGTGGCGTGCAAAAGCAAAATTCCGTTACTACCACCTCCGCCTTTACTGGTGAATTTGAAAAACAAACAACGAGAAACGAATTTATAAATTTGATACAGGCTGATTTGGTCAAAAGAAAATAATAGAAAAAAGAAAATAAAATTATGGCGCACGCATTTGTATTTCCCGGGCAAGGCTCACAGTTTATTGGAATGGGAAAAAATTTATACGACGAAGACGAGCAGGCAAAGATCCTTTTTGAAGAGGCCAATGATATACTCGGTTTTAGTATCTCTGATGTGATGTTTTACGGAACTGCCGAAGAATTGGTTCAAACGAAAGTAACCCAGCCCGCTGTTTTTTTACATTCCTTAATTGCTTTTAAAACTCTTTCTAAAAATACCCCGGAGATGGTGGCAGGCCATTCTCTTGGCGAATTTTCTGCTTTGGTGGCTAATGGTTGTTTAAGTTTTAAAGAGGCTTTGCACCTGGTGTCAGTAAGGGCCACCGCCATGCAAAAAGCATGCGAAATGAATCCGTCCACTATGGCGGCCATACTTGCTTTAGACGATAAAAAAGTAGAAGAGGTGTGTGCATCAATTACCAATGAGATTGTAGTGGCTGCCAATTATAATTGCCCCGGACAGGTGGTAATTTCAGGTTCTAAAAAAGGCATCGAGGAAGCCTGTATTTTATTGAAAGAAGCAGGTGCCAAACGCGCTTTGGTACTGCCTGTGGGTGGCGCTTTTCATTCGCCCCTGATGCAGCCTGCCAAAGAGGAATTATCTGCAGCGATTGAGAAAGCTGTATTTAATGCTCCGTTTTGTCCTGTTTATCAGAACGTAGTGGCCAAAGCAGTTACAGACCCGGCGGAAATAAAAGCCAATCTTATTTCCCAGTTGACCGGCCCTGTAAAATGGACGCAAACTATTGAACAAATGGTACGCGATGGAGCTACATATTTTACTGAATGCGGCCCTGGCAAAGTATTGCAGGGATTAATTTCTAAAATAAATAGGGAAGTAAAAACGGATGGAATAGGATGATTTACTTACAGCTAAATTTCCTTTTCCTTACCTTATTCTTATTCAAACATTTTATCTTCATCGTTAAAAAAAATAACCATGAAGGTTTTTCTTTTCCTTTCGCTGATGTTACTTACCACTTTAAGTTTTTCGCAAATAAAATATCCTGATACCAAAAAAGTAAATCAGGAAGATGATTATTTTGGCACAATAGTAAAAGACCCTTATCGCTGGCTGGAAGATGATAACAGCGCTGAAACCAAAGACTGGGTAATAGAAGAAAATGCCGTTACTGAAAAGTACCTTTCTGAAATTCCGTTTCGTAAAGAAATAAAAAGCAGGCTGGAAGAAATGTGGAATTATCCAAAATACGGAGCGCCTTTTAAAGAAGGAGTATATTATTATTTCTATAAAAACGATGGCTTACAAAATCAGGCAATATTATACCGCCAGAAAGGACTGGATGCAAAGCCTGAAGTTTTTATTGACCCTAATAAAATGAGTAAGGATGGTACCGCTGCCATTGGTACACCTTCTTTCAGCAGGAACAAAAAATATGCGGTTTATTTTGAAGCACAGGCTGGCAGCGACTGGCAGGAGGCACACGTAATGAATGTGAATGATAAAAGTTTGCTGAAAGATGAGGTTAAATTTATCAAATTCAGCGGTACTTCCTGGAAAGGCGATGAGGGATTTTATTACAGCCGCTATCCCGCGCCGGATGAAAAAAGTAAACTAACCACGCAGAATCAGTATCACAAAGTATATTACCACAAACTGGGTACGCCGCAGAGCGCTGATGTATTGGTCTATGAAGACAAAGATCATCCGTTAAGAACAATAGGGGCAAGGCTTACAGAAGATGGGCATTTTTTATTACTGAATAAAAGCGAAGGCACCAGTGGCGATGAATTATGGGTGAAAGACATGAAAAATAAATCACCTCAAAATGATTTTATTTTATTGATAAATGGGTTTGATACAGAAGCAAATTTTATTGATAATGATGGTGGTCAATTGTTGGTGCGTACGAATGCCGACGCGCCGAATTATAAAGTGGTTTTAATTGACCCCAAAAATCCCGCTAAGGAAAACTGGAAAGTAGTTATTCCTGAGCGAAAAGAATTATTAGAAGGCGTGGGTACAGCAGGTGGTAAATTATTTCTATCTTACCTGCAGGATGCTTCCTCCCGGGTTTACCAGACGGATTATAAAGGTCATTTGGAAAGAGAAATAAAATTGCCCGGAATTGGTACTGCTGGGGGCTTTGGTGGCTATAAAGAGGATACGGAAATATTTTATTCCTACACATCATTTGGCTACCCAACGGCCGTTTTCAGATACTATATTGCTGATGGCAAAACGAATCTTTTCCGCAAGATCGAAGTGAAGATTAATGCGGTTAATTATCAAACAGACCAACTGTTTTTTACGAGCAAAGATGGCACCAGGGTGCCCATGTTTGTTACTTATAAAAAAGGGCTGAAGCTGGATGGAAAAAATCCTTTGCTATTGTATGGCTATGGTGGATTTAATATTCCGATGACGCCTGCGTTTTCTATTTCCAATGCATTTTTTATTGAAGAAGGCGGCGTGTATGTGGTGGTAAATATGCGTGGGGGAAATGAATATGGCGAGGCATGGCACCAGGGCGGCATGCTGCAAAACAAACAAAATGTGTTTGATGATTTTATTGGCGCCGCCGAATATTTAATTGAAAAAAAATATACAAATCCTTCCCAAATTGCTATCCGTGGCGGAAGCAATGGAGGCTTGCTGGTAGGCGCTGCCATGACACAGCGGCCTGAACTTTTTAAAGTAGCCATACCACAGGTAGGCGTTATGGATATGTTGCGTTATCATAAATTTACTATTGGCTGGGCATGGGCCACAGAATATGGAAGAAGTGATAGAAAGGAAGACTTTGAGAATTTGTATAAGTATTCTCCTTTGCATAATTTAAAGCCAGGCATACAATATCCTGCCACTTTAATCACCACCGCTGATCATGATGACAGGGTGGTGCCTGCGCATAGCTTTAAATACGCGGCTACTTTGCAGTCCGTTAATGATGGAACGAATCCCACGCTTATTCGCATAGAAACCAAAGCAGGCCACGGCGCAGGCAAACCGACCGACAAGCAAATAGATGAAGCCGCAGACATTTGGAGTTTTGTGATGTACAATTTAGGAATGGAATTTAAGTAGTTAATTCTATACTGTTTTACAATCCAATGAGACGTAACAGCCGCTAAAGCAATAGTGGCCAGATTGCTGAAACATAATTTTACAAAAAAAACCGCTTCATATCTGAGGCGGTTTTTTTATAAAATCTTATGGCACTATCCATTCTCTACGCGCTTATTCTGTACAATATGAACTGCATAAAGTACTATATGGAAGAGCGAAAATAAAATGGCTATAATAAGAAGTGTATAATCTTCATCAAAACCAACCGTTACCTGGTGCAGGAAACCTGCAATCGCCAGTAACACCGCCAGCCCTATGCCCGTGAGCCTTGCTGTTTTCATGCCTCTCCGGTTATCCGTTCCATCACCGAGATGACTGTTTTTTACTCCATAAACGAGGTAAATGTCAAGGCCGATAAGCATCCATAGCAATAGTCTGATCCATGTATCGGCTGGCAAAAACACCATCATAAATAAACACGTGATGATCCCCAGGATTGGAACCAATGGAACAAGAGGTGTTTTAAAGGCGCGCGGCAAATCGGGCATTTTTACCCGCATTACCCAAATACCGGCGCACACGAGTATGAAGGCAAACAAGGTGCCGATGCTTGTCATTTCGCCCACTACACGCGCAGGTATAAATGCGGCAAAGAGACTTACCAGGATCATGAATAAAAAATTGCTGCTTACCGGTGTCTGAGTCTTTGGGTTTACCGAAGAGAATATTTTAGGTATCAGGCCATCTTTACTCATGCTGTAAAATACCCTGCTTTGTCCCATCAGCATTACTAATATTACAGATGAATAGCCACCGAGAATGGCGACCAGGATCGCGCGGTTCAGCCAGGGATAATCGGGTCGAACGATACCGGCGACATCGGGATGCCCCATATTTTCAATGGCCAAAGCAACGGGTGCGATGCCGTCCTGTCCGGCAAAATTTTTATAATTGGTAACGCCTGTTAATACGTGCGCAAATAAAATGTAAAGAATGGTGCAAATGGCAAGCGAACCTAAGATGCCCCACGGCATATCTTTCTTTGGATTCTTAGCTTCCTGGGCTGCGGTGCTCACCGCATCGAAGCCGATATAAGCAAAGAACACAATGGCTGCCGCACGAATGATTCCTCCCCATCCATGCTCAAAGAATCCTTCATGGCCTGGCTCTGTGGCGGGTATCAGGTAAGGATTCAGGTTGTCGTTATTTATATACTGCCATCCGAGGATGATAAATACCAGCACTACGGAAACTTTCAATACCACGATGACGGCATTTACCGTCGCGCTTTCCTTGGTGCCCTTCATTAATAACAAACTCATTAAAACAATAATTCCTACAGCAGGAAGATTGATCATACCTCCTTCCCATGGCCCCACGGTAAGATTATGTGGCAGTACGATATTGAATCCCTCCAGGAATTTTACCAGATACCGGCTCCAGCTAATACCCACGGTGGCTGCCCCTACCGCATATTCCAACACAAGATCCCATCCAATGATCCATGCCAAAAACTCACCCATGGTAGCGTAAGAATAAGTATAGGCGCTGCCTGCCACAGGGATCATTGAGGCAAATTCGGCATAACATAATCCCGCAAAAAGACAACCGGTGGCGGCTACTATAAAAGAAATAGTGATAGCGGGCCCCGCATTATTAGCGGCCGCTAATCCTGTAATGGAAAAAAGCCCTGCACCTATTATGGCGCCAATGCCTAAAGCAACTAATGCCACCGGGCCAAGTGTGCGTTTCAAAGTGTGGCTGCCGGTTTCAGATGCTTCGTTCATTAAAACATCCATTGGCTTTCTTACGAACAAACTCATAATGTGTTGGTTTTGTTTTAAGTGGTTATGTAATAGAATTGGAAAAATAAGAAATAAATTAAAAAGCAGGGTAAAAGATTTTTTAACGGCCTACCTATTTATGCCTGATTTATATAAAAAGAAAAATATTTTACGTTCTATTTATTAGTTTTGATACTTCCTCAATTAAATGTATGCATGAATAAAAGGGAAAGTGGATTACTGGTTTTTATTACCCTCACGGTGGTGGCAGTTTTTCATTTAATTGATGTTTATAATTTTAATAGCATTTCTCCCTTGTTTCTGAGAATATTAAGATGGATATTCATTGCCTCCTTAATTGTTTTTGCTCTTTATAAAAAATCACTTACTACCTGGATATTATCAAGCATGATCATCGGAGTGGAGATCGGGCTTGATTTCCCTGAGTTCGCTAAAGATTTAAAAGTACTCAGCAGCGTGTTTTTGCGAATGGTAAAAACTATCATTGCCCCCATACTTTTTTCTACGCTGGTGGTGGGCATTGCCGGCCATTCCGATCTGAAGCAGGTAGGAAGAATGGGATGGAAGTCCATTGTTTATTTTGAAGTGGTAACTACCATCGCATTAATTATAGGGCTTATCGCTATCAATGTTTCACAGGCAGGAGTGGGTATTACTATTCCGGCTGGGTTCCATGAGGAACTTCCCCATACCGTGCCTCAAACCTGGCAGGACGTGATCCTGCATATTTTCCCGGAAAATATTGTAAAATCAATTTACAACGGAGACGTGTTGCCCATCGTGGTTTTCAGCGTCATCTTTGGAATTGGCCTGGCCATGGTGAAAGAGCAAAAAAGAAAACCGATGCTGATGTTTTCTGAAAGCCTTGCTGAAACTATGTTTAAGTTTACCAACATTGTGATGCACTTCGCACCCTTTGGTGTGGGAGGCGCCATTGCGGTTACTGTAGGCCATCTTGGTGTGGATATTCTTTTCTCCTTAGTGAAGTTACTGCTTACGCTTTATGCATCGCTGCTGGTTTTCCTCGGCGTGGTTCTGGGCTCCATTGCCTATTTTATGAAGATCCCTATCCGCCAGTTTATCAGGGCGGTTTCAGAACCTGTATCTATTGCGTTTGCCACCACCAGTTCCGAATCGGCATTGCCTATTGCTATGGAAAATATGGAGAAATTTGGGGTGCCCCGTAAAATTGTATCGTTTGTTTTGCCTACCGGTTATACCTTTAATCTGGACGGCACCACTTTATATCTTTCGCTGGCAAGTGTATTTGTGGCACAGGCTGCAGGTATACACATGCCCCTGGGTACTCAACTTATCATGGGGCTAACGCTGATGCTTACAAGCAAAGGAGTGGCGGGTGTGCCCCGTGCCTCATTGGTTATTTTGTTAGGAACGGTGGCCTCGTTCGGGTTGCCGGTGTGGCCGGTGATGGCTATTTTGGGCATTGATGAATTGATGGATATGGCCCGGACATCTGTAAATGTAATTGGTAATACTTTGGCCAGTTGTGTAATTGCGAGGTGGGAAGGAGAGTTTGATTATGAGAAGGCGATGGCTTTCGTTCCTGATTAAATTGCTTTCTGTTACTTTTAGAAAAAATTGTATTTTATTTTTCAAAAAATGAATTCGTACTTAACCCAATTAAATTAACTTATAGTGAACTTGTTGCACCTTTTAGGAATAAACGTAAAAGACTTGCTGAACCCCCAGTTTTATATTGAAAATGGTGGCTTATGGATGATCATTTTTATTGTATTTGCCGAGACCGGTTTATTTGCCGGTTTCTTTTTACCGGGCGATGCTTTGCTTTTCGTAACCGGCATTTATAGTGATCAGATTGTAAGCGGCGCCTTGTTTAAAAGTAATAATGAATGGCTCGATCTTGGAATTTTATGGATACTGATTACCACAGCAGGCATTCTCGGAAATTTTGTGGGTTATTGGTTTGGCAGAAAAAGCGGCCCCTTCCTGTATGAAAGAAAAGATACTTTTTTCTTTAAGAAAAAATACCTTCTGCAGGCGCATGATTTTTATGAAAAGAATGGTGGCAGCGCCATTATCATCGCAAGGTTTGTTCCCTTTGTGCGCACCTTTGCCCCTATAGTGGCGGGTATCGTACAAATGAAAAGGAGCAAATTTGCTTATTATAATATTGTAGGTTGTATGCTTTGGGTAGGCAGCATGTTGCTGGCCGGTCATTTTTTGCAAAGGTTTATTATGAATCAATTTGGATTCGATTTAAAAGAGCACCTCGAAGTTATTGTAATCATAATCGTTGTCTTAACTACATTTCCTGTTTTATGGAAATTGTTTTTTACTAAGAAAAAACCAAAGCCGGTTGCGTGATCCTTTCCATTTATAAATATTGTTGATTTTGTTCCCGTGAAATTTGTGTTATGAAATTTCTAATCATAAGGTTTTCTTCTATTGGCGACATCGTGCTAACGACACCGGTTGTACGCTGTTTGAGGAAAAAATATCCGGAGGCAACTATTCATTATCTTACCAAAAAAAAGTATGCAGGAATCGTTCTGTCCAATCCTTATATTGACAAGGTGCTTTTGCTGGCAGATGATATGAAAGATACTATTGCAGAAATAAGCAATGAAAAATATCAGTACATCATAGACCTGCATCATAATCTGCGGACGTTTCAGCTAAAACAATCCTTACAAAAAATAATTTTTCATTCTTTTAATAAACTGAATATTGAAAAATGGATCTACACTAATTTTAAAATCAACAGGATGCCGCCGGTACATATCGTTGACCGGTACATGGCGACTGTTGAGAAATTGGGTGTTGTGAATGATGGCCTGGGTTTGGATTTTTTTATTCCTGAAGAAAATAGAGTAAGAGAAGAAGATATTCCCTTTTCCCATTTACACGGATATGTAGCTATCGCAATAGGTGCGGCTCATACTACAAAAAAGCTGCCTGCCGAAAAATTAAAGAAATTGGCTTTAAAAATTAAATACCCCGTTATACTTTTAGGAGGGAAAGAAGATTTGTTTATCGGCGATAAAATTGCTGAAGCGGATCCGGTGAAAATTTATAATTCCTGTGGTAAATTTTCATTAAATGAATCTGCAGATATCATCCGGAAATCAAAATTAGTTATCAGTCACGATACAGGACTGATGCATATTGCAGCGGCTTTTAAAAAAGATATTCTTTCTGTATGGGGCAACACGGTTCCGTCTTTTGGAATGACGCCCTATAAAACCAACTACGAAGTTTTCCAGGTAAATAAATTATGGTGCCGCCCTTGCAGCAAAACCGGATTTGATGAATGCCCTCTGGGCCATTTCAGGTGCATGAACCATCAATCAATGGATGCCATTGCAGAGCGCGCTCATTTTTATCTGAAAAAAGAAGGCGCTTAACACAGAGTTTTTGCGATGATATGCCCATTCATTTTGTGCCACTCATTCTTTTGTTAAGAACAGAAGCCTTAACTTTTTATTTCAAAATCAATCCTCATTTTTACAGGTAATAATTTATGAATGATGCGGACAAGGTTTCTCTTCTTTTTATTATTTTCTCTTAATTTTTCAACTCACTGCTTCGCCCAAAAAGTAATCGTGGATGCTTTTATAGAAAATAAAAAAGCGCTGGCCAACAGCGATACCATTTATTACGATTTCAATAGAAAGCTTGCATGGACCGATTTTCAGGGCAAGCCTGATGCCAATAATTTTGCAGGCGCCGTTACTTCCTCCGGTTTTGCTTTTAATTCTGAAATGAATTTTGTTGATGGAAACCTTGAACTTACCATCAGGGTCTATTCTTATTTCAGTAAAAGGGATTCCTGGAAAAAAAGCAATATCAATTCCGGCTATCATTTACTTCATGAACAGCATCATTTTGATATTACCAGGTTGGGCGCCCAAAAACTGATAGACGAACTTCAGAAAGCCAATTTTACAAAATCCAATTACAATTCTTTAATGACTTCTATTTTCAATAAAGTGTATAATGAAAATATAGAGTTACAAAATCGGTACGATCGAGAAACAAAAAATAGCATGGATATAAAAAAGCAAATGGAATGAGAAGTTAGCGGCGGAATTGTTAGTTAGGAATGTCCGAGATTAGTAATTAGTGGTCCGTAATAACTTATTACGCATCATTACTCTTCGCTCATCACCATTATTACTCATCACTCATTCATACTGTCAACTGATACTTTATAATTCATAATTCTCCCTCCCCCATACTTCATAAATTTTATCACCCTTTGAACTGAGTCCGCTATGATGCCATTTGCCATCTTCAATTTTTCCATCGAAGGTTAATTGTGCTCCCACGCGGTTATTATCTCTTGAGAAGAACAGGATGCTTTCTGTGTATTTTCCGTTGATGAAAGAATAGGTGCCGCCACCGGTTCCGGAAAACTGTTTAGTCTCAGGATTAATAGCAAACCATTGAAACCTGCTTCCCGTAAGAATTTTTAATGTTTTGCGCGCTCCAGTCTGATGAATGGCTACTACCTTTTCACCCTGCTCTCTTCCGCTTATTTTCCAAACGCCTGCCAGGGTCGCCGTGCCATCGTCAATTCGTTTATATTTTATGGGTACACCATCTTCATTGATCTGTAACTGGTCATTGCTGATAACAAAATCATAAATCATTTCTTTACCCACCATTTCGCTGTTGGCAGAATTAAATTCAATTGAAATTTTTATCTGTGTATCATTTATTTTTAAAACGCCGCCCCAACTGAATAAAAATTCTTTCGGCGTAAATTGGGTATGGGTGAAATAACCATCTTTACATACCAGGATTGTATGCTTATCTGCACTTTTAAATTTCCATGCTCCATCTATCGGTTGGGAGAACAAAGTAGAACTTATCATCAAAAAGAGCAGGCCAAATATAAATGGGAAATTCTTCTTCATAATGGGTTTTATTTGCACCACCAAGATAACTAAAATAGGGGTATTTCACGAAAGACGCGTAACTGTATGATGGGCATCGTTATTTGTGTTTGAAGACCCAATGGAATGAGAAATTGCAAAATTTAAATTCTTTAATTTAAGAAAAAGGCAGGATCGTCTAAAAGCTAATGTCACAGCGGGTATAGGATTTTTATTCCGAATAAAAATTTACTTTATTATC
The DNA here is from genome assembly GCA_039915005.1 of Ginsengibacter sp. GTDB lineage: Bacteria > Bacteroidota > Bacteroidia > Chitinophagales > Chitinophagaceae > Ginsengibacter. The sequence goes on along the minus strand of JBDSOE010000059.1, from coordinate 25,236 downwards.
GGCAGGTTGGTTGAAGTAAGAGTGACGGGAAAAATCTTTACGCTATTTGGGTAATAATTCACAGGAGATGGCATCGTTTTAGTGAGGAAGGAAGAAAAGATTATTAAATGAGAAGAGTTCTGCTTTATGAGAAATCTGTTTTTCTATCTTAGGAGAAAGTAGATGAAAACACGTGGATAAAAAATAATAAAATAATAAACAAAAAATAAAATTTATGAATAGAATTCTGAAGAAAGTAAAAGACGTTACCTCCGAGTGTTGTGTAACCATTACTTTGACAACGCACCGTACTATGCCCGATAATGATAAGGATGCCATCGTTTTAAAGAACCTGCTGAAAGAAGCGGAAACCCGTTTGCTCGCAAATTATGACAAGCGTCTTGCCACCTTAGTAATAGATAAATTAAATAAGGTAGCCGGCAGTATCAATCATCGGCTCAATTTGGAAAGCCTTGTTCTTTTTGTAAGTGAGGATATGGCTGAATATGCGCGTTTACCAATTGCGGTTGAAAACAGAGTAGTAGTTGATAAAAACTTTGCCACAAGGGACCTGGTGAGGGCTTTGCATCGTGAATCGTCTTATTATGTATTAGTGCTAAGCCGTGATAAGGCAAGATTGATTGAAGCTTTGAACGATAAAGTAACCCAGGAAATTGGAAACGGTTTCCCTGTTGAAAATACTGTTTTATATCCCTCCCAAAGAGCAGAGGCAGCGATTGCCAATCGTCAGACTAATCTTGTCCGTGAGTTTTTTAACCAGGTAGATAAGCAATTAAATGAAGTGTTGAAAGCAGATTTTCTGCCGGTGATGATATACACGGAAGAATCTAATTATCCTGAATATTTAAAAATAGCTGATCGTAAAGAAGCCATTATCGGCCAGTTAAATGGAAAAAGGTTAACCGATAAATCGCACCATATTATTGATGAGGTATGGCCTGTTGTAAAACAGCTAAATGCGGAAAGAAACAGTGAGCGTTTAAATGAACTTGCTTCCGCAAATAATTCAAAGGATTTTGTAACTGACTTTAATGACATCTGGAAAGCGATAGCCCAGGGGAGAGGTAAAACATTATTTGTACAGCAGGGATATTTTCAGCCCGCAAGAGTAGTAAATAACCTGATTGAATTGGTATCACCTGAAGAGGCTACGCAGGCTGATGTGGTGGATGATATTATTGATGAAATGATAGAAAAGAATCTTGCTTATGGAGGCGATACTGTATTTCTTAGCCGGGATGAATTGGAAAAATACCAGGGACTGGTGTTGATAACAAGGTATTGATTTGGAGAACACCTTGCTCCGGATCCGATTTAGAGAAGATGTCAGAAGGGGTATCTTTTGTTGTGGATATAAATGGGATACTCCTTTTTTCTTTTAGCTTATATTATTTAAGAAATCGTTTAAACTTTGTTCTGTAGAAAGCCCCAATTTTTTCCGGAGCCTGTAGCGACCGATCTCCACGCCGCGCACAGAAATGTTCATTAATTGAGCAATTTCTTTTGTAGATAAATTTAATTGCAGGTAAGCGCAAAGTTTCAGATCGGTCTTTGAAAGTATGGGGTAGAGGCTTTTTATTTTCTTTAAAAAATCATTATTTACTTCGTCAAAGTGAGAAGCAAACTGCTCCCAGTTGGAATTGTTTTTTTCAATATCATTCAATAACTGAAGTGTTTTTTTTACATCGTGATTGTTACCTGTTTTTTTATACAAGGTTTGCAATTCCTCTTTTACTTTGGACAGGGCATCGGTCCTCTCTACCAGGTGCAGAGTGGCGCCTGCCAGTTCTTTATTTTTAAATTTTACCTCGTTGGCTAATTTTTCATTCTGGAGTTTGATGATTTCCTTTTCGTTCTTTTCAACTGCTAATTGATGAAGATCTTTCAATCTTTTTTGCTCCTGTTCAAATTTTATTTGTTGTAAATACAATTTTCTTTCCTGCCATTTATATAAAAGATAAAGGAGCAGCATAATTAAGAGAAGGTAGAAAAGATTTGCCCAAACGGTATTGTACCATGCCGGATCAACTACGAAACTATAAGATACGATTGCAGACTCATGTCCCAGGTTGTCGTGCGCTTTTATGTTGAAAACATACTTCCCGGCCGGAAGGTTGGTGTAATCCTTTTCGTTTTTTGGCGACCATTCGCTCCACCGCGCATCATATCCTTTTAGCTGATAGCTATATTCAATATTTTTTTGCAGGCCATAGTTAGGCGAGCTGTATTCAAAATGAAATGAATTGTAACTGTTAGGTAAATGCAAAGTTTCACTTTCGCTTTGAGTATAAATGGAGTCTTTGTTGAGATGAAAGTAGCCACCGAATATCACGCTGTCGGTTTTCCCAAAAGCCTTTACCTCGCCCAGCAATACCTTTATCTGCAATTTATTGGCAGCGTAGCGCACATAATTTAAATGAATGACTCCTTTTTCAGAAGCTATAAAAATGTTTTCATCATTGTAAGGATAAATGTTTTCAAAACCGGAAAGTATCTGCCCTGTCAACTCCGGGAAATAAGTGATGCTGTAAGGCTTCGCTTTATTATTTTGATTATAAATGGCTACGCCTATTTTTTTACCGCTGCAAAACCAGATATTTCCATCATTATCTTCACGTAGGTATCTCACCTCCATACTGTGAAAAACAGGAGATAAGAATGTAGAAGGAATAAATTTTCCTGCAGCATCATCAAATTCATATATACCTTTTGAGGTAGCAAAGACCACCTTGTTTTTTATTTTAAACACATAGTTTTCCAGGGTAGAAGGCAATCCGTTTTTCTCAGTGAATAACTGCGCACTATAATTTTTATTATCCTTTGAAATGCGTATCCTGAAAATACCGCGGTACGGATGCGATGCCCATATTTCATCATTGTTATCTACTGCGATGAAACGGAAAGATTCACGCAAGCCTTCAATATTCCCTTCATTACTGAAATGATTTTGATGAAATTCAATTCTTTGTAATCCGGTATAAGTTCCTACTAAAATATTTTTTGCAGGTAATACCGTGCTCAGAGGAACGAATAGCCAGCAGCCTGTTTCTTTTGATATAGGATAACTTTCAAAATCTTTTATAAAAAAAATCCCGTCGTGGTGGCCGATCAATAATTGCTGGTTCACTTCTTCTATACGCCACACTTCGCCTGCGGTGTTTTTAATGGGAGTAAAAACTCCTTTAGAGAAACTGAAATCCTTATTGGAATCGGTTAGCGGGGCCACATAGGCGCCATCCGAGGTACCTATATAAAGATGCTTATTAAAAATGACGGTGGAATATCCTGCCAGTTCATTTTCTTTATTTGTTTTGATGTATTTGATAGCGGAATTATAAGCGATGAAACTGATGCCGTTATTTAGTCCGGCCCACAAATTATTATTCCTGTCTAAAAAAACACACAATACATTATTGTTCTGAAGGCCTTCATTGGTACTTATTTTTTGAATAATGTTTCCCTTAAAGTCCAGTATAAAGCATCCTTGTGAAGTGGTACCGGCCACGAATTCCGTTTGATTTACCTGTACGGCTGTGTAAATATGATTGAAGAAAGTGGAAGTAACGCTGTTTTGGGGAGTAGTCAGAGACCCCTTGTCCAGAAGAAGAAATCCATTTTTTTTACTAGTTAATAAGAAACTGTCGGCTCCCATCTTTATAATGCCCGAAAGCACTGATTCTCTTGTTAACTTTTGATTGCCAATCGGGTACCATGCATTTTGCTTGTACTCAAAAAGGCCGTTGTTTTTGTCCTGTGCAAAAAGCCGGTTTCCTGTTTTTGTTAAGTACTGCCATTCTACTTTTGGTAAATGAATTTTTATGCTGTTGTTTTTTAATTCAAATATTCTGTCGGAAGCGTGGAAAAAAATGGATTCATTGAAAATTTCGATCTTCCAGATATCCGCGAAAGTATTCTGGAGCTTTGGAATCAGGTTTGTCAGTGAAGTATATTTTAAAATTCCATTGACATCTGGAGAAAAATAACCTATCTCTCCCTGCCCTCCAACGTAAATTTTATCATCATTGCTTATTGCGAGAGAACGCATAATAGTTTTATTGGGAAGAGGATATACTTTCCAATAGTTGCCGTCAAAAGTTATCAGGCCTTCATTATTGGCAAAGTACATGAGGCCTCTTTTGTCCTGGCTGATACACCAGGTTTGGCTACCGCCATGAAAGTCATTTTTAGTATAATTTATTATTTGTGGCAGGCCTAAGGTATTTTGACCCAAACAATTTAAAAATACCCCTGATAATAAAGTAATCAATAAGCAGAGAATCTTCATCCAATAAAGATATTCTTTTTTATGAAGTAATAATGATGTAGTTAGAGTTGTAGTTGATTTCCTCTATTTCAAGTATTATGATGTAGTATAGATGTAGTAAAAGTCATTATACTAATGCAAGGTTAAGTTACTTTTGTTTTGCTAGTTTAAATTAATTAGTACTCACTTCACACAAAAATCTGCAAATGAAAAAAATACTTCAAAGAACGCTATTTCTTTTAGTGATCATTCTAATCAGCACAGTATCTGATGCTCAGGTAAAGAATACAATTACAGGGAAAGTTATTGATGAAAAAGGAGTACCACTTTCGGGCGTTAGTGTTATTATTGAAAAAAACGGCCAGGGCACCTCTACTGATAGGGGTGGCAATTTTGCAATTATGGCAGAGAATAATGACATTCTGCAATTCTCATTTGTTGCCAGGCAAACACAATTATTAACTATTGTTCAGGGAAAATCTGTTTACAATATTACTTTATTGGAAAGTAATCAGGAATTACAAAACGTAGTTGTAACCGCACTTGGAATTAAACGCGAAACAAAAGCGCTTGGGTATTCGGTACAATCTGTTTCTGGTGCTGCATTGCAAACTGTAAAAGGGGTTGATGTCGGCACTTCATTAACAGGCAGAGTAGCCGGTTTATTGGTTAAGAACAGTACAGAATTTACTGCTGCCCCGGATATACAGATCCGTGGCGAAAACCCCTTGCTGGTAATAGACGGAGTGCCTTATGGAAATATGACGCTTAGAGATGTTCCCCCGGATGATATTGATAACATTACAATTTTAAAAGGGGCCACTTCCTCTGCATTATACGGGTACCGTGGCGCCAGTGGTACTATAATGGTAACTACCAAAAGAGGCAGCAGGGTCAAAGGATTGTCTGTTTCTATCAATACCAGCAGTATGTTTAGCGCCGGGTATCTTGCTATTCCTGAATCACAATCTACCTATGGTCGTGTGGTTAATACAGCAACTAATACGTATGCACGCTCTGGCGATGGTGCATGGGGCGTACCAATGGACGGACGTTTGGTAAATCAATGGGATCCCATTTCAAAAACTATAAAGGAAATGCCTTATTTACCAATCGGTAAAAATAATTTTAATAATTTCCTGAATCAAGGATTTATTTTAAATAATAATATCAGTGTAGTTCAACAAGGTGAATCAGGGAGTTTCCGTACTTCGGCCACATGGATTGACAACCAGGGGCAATATCCTAATTCCAAATACGATAAAATTACTTATACTATGGGCGGAGATATGAAGATTGGCAAGTTTTCATTATCCTCCAATATGACGTACAATAAGCAGAATTCTCCCAACATCGGATTTAGCGGTTACACCGCTTACGACCCCATGTATAACATGTTAGTTTGGGCTGCCCCTGATTATGATGTAAGGCAGTACAAAGATTATTGGCTGGTTAAGAATGAAACTCAAAATAACAGTTTTACCTCAACCAATAATAACCCATATTTCGACAGGTATGAAAGGACTCATAATCTGAACAGAGATATATTTAACGGAACACTGGCGCTTAATTACGATTTTACACCGTGGCTTAAAGCGACTTTCCGTACAGGATTCGATACTTATAGTGATAAGCAGGAAGTACGGATTTCCAAAGGTTCTTTCCAGGGAGGTGGTGCTACGGCTATTATAAAAAGTGGATCGGAAGTATGGGGTGAATCTGCCAAAGGCTCCTTTAATACAGGATTGGGAAGAGGGTACAGTATTAATAATGATTTTATTCTCACGGCAAACCAATCTGTTGGAAAATTTAATTTAGATGGTTTTGTAGGTGGAACTATATATTATCGTCAGGATGAAGGAATGGAAGCCTTCACACAATCAGGGCTTTCAATTCCAGCTTTCTATTCTCTCAAGGCTTCTGTTAATCCGGCCACAGTCAATTCCAGATTGAGCAAACAACAGGTAAATAGTTTATTTGGACGTTTGGCTGCTTCATGGAATAATTTGATATATGCCGAAGGTACTTTGCGTAACGACTGGAGCTCTACGCTTCCAAAATCAACACGCTCTTACCTTTATCCATCAGTTTCTACCAGTTTTATAGCATCGGAATTATTGCCAAAAACGGATTGGCTTTCTTTATGGAAACTGAGAGGCTCATGGACTTCTTCAAAAACTCCGGCTGATGTTTACACGATCAATTCAGTGTATTCTATTGCTAACAATAGCTGGGGAAATTTGAGCTCTGCCACTTTACCCACCACCATCAGGGGGGCGGATGTGCATCCTGAATCTGCTTCTACTTTTGAGGTAGGTACTGCTGCCAGCTTTTTCAGAAACCTCCTCTCTGTAGATGTCTCGTATTATAACAAACGGATGTATGACTTTTTAAGATCAACAGGCATCAGCCCTGCTTCGGGATATTTTAATAATTACATCAACATTAATGAAGAAATTTCACGGAAAGGATGGGAAGTATTTACTAACATTACTCCAGTCAAAACCAAAAATTTTAAATGGGATATCGGTCTTAACTGGAGCACTTATGCCCGCTATTATACAAAATTAGACACGCTATTCTCTTCTAACAAGCCTTGGGTGAAAGTAGGTGAAAGAGCAGATGCCTATGTGCTTCGCAACTTCCAAAGAGACCCGCAAGGAAACATCATTTACAGTAATGGATTGCCGCTTTATTCCAGCTATGATTCAAAGTTTGGTTACTCCGACCCCGATTGGATATGGGGAGCCAACACCAGTTTGAGATATAAAAACTGGCAATTCAATATTGCCGTTGATGGCCGTTCTGGCGGACTGGCACAAACCACTACCGAAATGTATATGTGGATTGCCGGTTCTCATCCTAATTCATTGGATCCGGCAAGGGCATTAGACGCAGCCACACCGGGTTCCAAAAACTATGTGGGCCAGGGTGTAAAAGTGATATCGGGTACTGCTACCTACGACACTTATGGAAACATAACAAGTGATGACAGAAAATATGCCCCTAATGATGTGCCGGTTACCTACAAATCATATGTTGGAAGAATTCATAAAGGAACAGCATGGGGTGGCGTTCCATCGCCGTTAGATGCTTATAGTACTACTTTCTTTAAAATACGTGAAATGTCCCTTACCTATTTTTTCCCATCAAGCATTTATTCTAAAATAAAAGCAAAAGGAGTTTCCGTTTCAGCTGTGGGTCAAAATGTATTCTTATGGGCAAAACAGTTCAAGTATTCCGATCCTGATGGTGGTGTAGAAAACTTCAGCGATCCTTCAATGCGCTATTTGGGTTTCAACATTAAAGTTGATTTCTAAAAGAAAATGAGCTGGCATTCTGTGCTGGCGCAATTAATAATCAGAGAAAGAAAGTTTGCAAGTAATTAAAAAAAATCACAAATGAAAAATATAAATAAAATTGTTGGAACAGGGCTTATTATTATGATGGTGTCGCTTATGGGCTGCAATAAGTTTAGCGATATCAACACTAATCCCGATACCACTACCCAGGTGAGCGCTTCCATGTTGTGTACAGGGGTAATATTAAATATTACCAAGTTCAATGGTAAAGATGCTAAAGCATATATAGCCGAAGATGCTTTATCTAAATATATAGGCTATGCTAACGAGGGCCAGATGGGTGAACAATACAATCTTATTGGCAGTGGCAGTTTTGGGCCAATGACCATTCTTCCCAATATTGATCAAATGCTGATATATGCAAAGGGAAGCGTTATGGAAAGTTCCTACCAGGGAGTTGCCAAATTCGCAAAAGCCTTTATGTTTTATAATCTTACTATGGAAATGGGCGATGTGCCGTATAGTGAAGCGAGTAAAGGCGCCGATGGCCTGTACCGGCCCAACTATGACTCGCAAAAAGATATATTTAAAGGAATATTAGAAGACCTGAAAGCGGCCGATCAATATTTTGCTTCCGGCACCAATTTTACGGGTGACCCTACTCCATATAATGGTAACCCGGCAAAATGGCGGAGAGCTGCCAATGCCTTTGCCCTTAAAGTGTTGATGACATTGAGTAAAAAAGAAGGAGATGCCGATCTGAATGTGAAATCCCGTTTCGCAGGAATTGTTACAACCAATCAATTAATTGCTAATACCAACGATTTTTTCGGACTTATTTATTCAAGCCAAAACAAACATCCTTTATCAGGTACTAATGATTTATTTACCAGCAGGACAGTGATCAGTTCAGTGGTAATTGATAGTCTGAAAAAATTAAATGATCGTCGGATGTATTATTTTGCTGAACCGTCAAGCGCACAAATTACTGCCGGCAAAACACCCAATGATCCGGATGCTTATGTAGGTGTAGATGTATCTATGGATTATGCTGCTATGAATGCAAACTACAGTGCTAATAAATATTCTGTACTTAACAAAAGGTATTTAACCGAAGAAGCGTGTGAACCACGTATGCTAATGAGTTACGCAGAACAGCAATTGATAATTGCAGAAGCTGTTGAAAAGGGTTGGGTAACCGGGGCCGCAGAAGACTATTACAAAGATGGTGTAAAATCTGCCCTGGCGGCTATCATGGCTACCAAAGCAAGTTACGCTCATGGAATGGCCATCAATCAGAATTACATAGATAATTATTTTACCGGGGAAGCTGCCTTTAAAACAACTAAAGATGAGCAGTTGAATCAAATCAGGATGCAACGTTATTTACTCAATTTTATGCAGGATGCAGAGTCTGCCTATTTTGAATACAGGAGAACAGGTTATCCCGTTTTCCCTATCAACTCCGCAACAAGTTTGAATGTTAACAATCCTGGTGGCTTACCAATGCGTTGGATGTATCCTGGATCTGAAACTAACTATAACAGGGATAACCTGGTAAAAGCATTAAACGTTCAATACGATGGTTATGATGAAATCAATAAATTAATGTGGCTGGTTAAATAAAAGTAAAGATAAAACTAACTGTTCCGGTCAATATTAAAAAATAGGCCGGAACGGTTTTTGTACAGGGTGGCTCACCTGTAACGGATCCATTTTTTACATCAAAAATGGAATAATTACGAACGTTTTCTCATCTATATTCTATGCGATATTCAATTCTGTTTTTAATAACAATGATATTCTATTCCTGCATCTCTAAGAATACCGTTTCAAATAAAATGACATTCTTAGATAATAAAGTAATCGCCCACCGCGGCGCATGGAAAAATACCCACCTTCCTGAAAATTCGGTAGCAGCGCTTAAAGCGGCAATCGCTTTGGGTTGTGCTGGTTCAGAAACCGATGTACATTTAACAAACGACAGCGTTCTTGTGATCAATCACGATCCGGTTTACGCGGGCTTGCATGTGCAGAAAAGTACTTTACAGGAATTGCAGAAGACAAAACTTTCAAACGGAGAACCATTGCCGTTGCTAACCGATTTTCTTAAAACTATTCAGGAACAAAGAAGAACAAAATTAATTTTAGAACTAAAGCCGTCCGAAAAAGGGAGGGAATGGGCTAATGCTACAGTGCGAAAAGTAATCGGTACCGTTCATCAGATGAAAGCACAGGCGTGGTTGGTTTACATCAGTTTTGATTATGAGATATGCAAAGAAATTCTTCGGTTAGAGCCTTTGGCAAATGTGCAATATCTGAATGGTGATAAATCTCCTGAACAATTAAAACAGGATGGAATAAAGGGGGCTGATTACCATTATTCTGTTTTTCAAAGGCATCCGGAATGGATAGCATCTGCCAAAAAAAATAATATTGATCTGAATGCCTGGACGGTGAATGATGCAAAAGAAATGGATTGGCTTTTGGCTAATGATTTTAATTTTATCACGACCAACGAACCTGAATTATTATTTCAAAAAATTGAAAAGTCTTCGACCAAAAAAGGATGGAAGTTAAAATGGAGTGATGAATTTAATTACAAGGGGTTGCCCGATAGCTCCAAATGGAAATTTGATGTTGGCGGTAATGGATGGGGCAATAACGAAAAGCAATATTACACACATGCTGACACATCCAATGCAATCGTGAAAAATGGAGTGTTGTCTATCATCGCAAGAAAAGAAAATGACAAATATACTTCCGCAAGATTACTCACCAAAGGAAAGGCAGACTGGAAGTATGGCCGTGTTGAGATGAACGCCCGACTTCCTGCAGGCCGTGGTTTATGGCCTGCTTTCTGGATGTTGGCGAGAGATATTGAAAGAGTTCAATGGCCACATTGCGGTGAGATCGATATTATGGAACATGTTGGTTATAATAAAGATACCGTATTAGGAACCGTGCACACAGGCGCCTATAACCACATAAAAGGAACGCAGAAAGGGAAAAACATTTTAATCAAAAACCCTTATACAGAATTTCACACGTTTGCCATAGAATGGTCGCCAGAGAAGATTGATTTCTTCATAGATGATACCCTCTACAATCATTTTGCCAATGAGCATAAAACAGTTGAAGAATGGCCGTTTGATCAGCCGTTTTTTATTATTGTAAACATGGCTATAGGTGGCAACCTGGGAGGGAAAGAAGGAATAGACAATGATATTTTTCCCGCTTCCTACGACATTGATTATGTAAGAGTTTATCAGCGGGATTAATACCTTGATTCTTGTCCATTAAATAATTGGGGGTTCTGGATTTTCTCCTGATGAACTTTATTCATTTATTAATGAAGCAAAACCCATAAAAAAATTACCGGATGAAAAAGAGCTTTTTTGTAGTATTCACTGTTTCATTGCTTGCCTGTAATCCTCATATTTCAAATAGGTCTGCGTCTTCTGGAAAAAGTGATTCCCTGTTAGGAAAAAATATAATGGTTTATACCACAGCAGACCATACCAATCTACGTCTATCCATTACCGATACTCTTACATTCAAAGATCTTGACCAACCTCTGGAAACACAGATATGCATATTTGTGGACCCCTCTAAAACCTTTCAAACCTTCATGGGAATTGGTGGCGCCTTAACGGATGCCTCGGCAGAAACGTTCGCAAAATTGTCTAAAGAAAAACAACAGGAATTTTTACGTGCTTATTATGATGAGCAAAATGGAATTGGCTACACGCTTGCCAGAACCAATATAGGTAGTTGCGATTTTTCCAGTGGTAGTTATTCTTACATTCAGGAAGGCGATTCTGCTTTAACCAGTTTCAATATTGATCATGACAAATCATTTAAAATTCCTTTCATAAAACAAGCTATGGCTGCGGCCGGGGGGCAACTTACGCTTCTTGCAACGCCCTGGAGCCCACCTGCATTTATGAAAACCACTAACAGTTTATTGTACGGGGGAAAGCTGAAAACCGGGTATTATAATTCATGGGCAAATTATTATACCAAATTTATTAATGCTTATGAAGCAGACGGGATACCGGTTTGGGGCATCAGCATACAGAACGAGCCGATGGCTACGCAAAAATGGGAATCATGTATTTATACCGGGGAAGAAGAAAGGGATTTCTTAAAAAATAATTTGGGCCCCACGATGCAAAAAGCGGGTTATGGCAATAAAAAAATAATTGGCTGGGATCATAACAGGGACCTGCTTTACCAGCGCGCATCCACTTTATTGAACGATGCTGAGGCGGCAAAATACTTATGGGGAATTGGCTTTCATTGGTACGAAACCTGGAGTGGTGGCGATCCGATGTTTAGCAATGTAAAACAGGTTCATGAAACTTTCCCCGATAAAAATTTATTGTTTACCGAAGGATGCGCCGAATCTTTTGATATGAAAAGGATAAATGACTGGAAACTGGGAGAAAAATACGGCACCAATATGATCCATGATTTCAATAATGGCACAGTGGGTTACATTGATTGGAATGTATTGTTAGATGAAAATGGTGGCCCCAATCATGTTGGTAATTTTTGTTTTGCACCGGTACATGCTGATACAAAAACAGGGGAGTTAGTTTATACCAATTCTTATTATTACATCGGCCATTTCTCAAAATTTATTCACCCTGGCGCTAAAAGAATTATCAGTTCTTCCAGTCGCAGTAATTTATTGACCACAGCATTTTTAAACCCCGATGGCAAAGTAGCTACCGTGGTGATGAATACGGGGGATAAAAAAATAAATTACTTTTTATGGATTCACGGCAAGGCTGCTGAAGTAGAATCGCCCGCACATTCAATTCAAACATTACTGTTTTAAAAAGGAACCCATGAAAAAAATCCTGGTTGCCGGTTTATTGATCGCTTTCTCATTTCCCGCTATTTCACAATTAAGTTTGAAGGTGATGACATTCAATATCCGGCTGAACATACCGGTGGATAGTCTTAATGGATGGCAATACAGGAAAGACCACCTGGCGAGCATGGTATTGTTTAATGGCATCCACATTCTTGGGGTGCAGGAGGCTTTAAACAACCAGAGGAAGGATTTGCTACAAAGGTTGCCGGGATTTCAATGCGTGGGTATTGGAAGGGATAATAATGAAACGTGTGCCGAGTATAATGCCATCTTTTATGATACCGCAAGATTGCACCTGTTGCATAGCGAAACTTTCTGGTTGTCGGAAAATATTCATGCCGTGGGCAAAAAGGGATGGGATGCAGCATACCCGCGCATTATTACCTGGGCCAGGTTCCGGGACCGCAAAACAAAAAAAATAATTTTTGTGTTTAACACCCATTTTGACAATGAAGGGAAAATAGCAAGAAGGGAAAGCGCTCATCTGCTGCTGAAAAAAGTGAAAGAGATCGCCGGCAATTACCCCGTAATGGTAACGGGTGATTTCAATTGCTATCCTGCGGATGAACCGATAAAAATCATTACGGACAAAGCTGACTCTCTTCATTTAACAGACACTAAAGAAATATCTAAAGCACCGCATTATGGCCCCGAAGGCACTTTTAATAATTTTGAATCAAAAGAGATAAATGATCAGCCCATTGACTATATTTTCATAAGAAACAAAGTCAGGGTATTGCAACATGCCACTTTATCCCAAAGTTGGAAGGGGAGATTTGCCTCAGATCATTTCCCTGTTTTTGTAAAACTATTAATTGAATAGAAAATGGAAGATTTGCGAAGAATCTTCTTTTAAAGGAGTGAAATCATAAAATAATAAACAGTTCTAAGGATGTAAAAAAAGCAATCATTTTCCTTCTTTTGTTTGTCGTTTTCGCTGCATGTTGTAAAAAGCGGCAACGATCTTTAACCGCCTGCAATTGTTTCCACTTTGAGTGTTTAAATGTAACCATCTTCCGGGACGGTCAACCAGCACCACTTTTCGTTTTACGGTAAAAGTAAAAGGAGGGAACTGCCACCAGTAATGATTATACGCACACCCATAGAACCGTAATTATACCTACTGGCCAGCGTATGGCAAGTGTTGGTGTAAAGATAAAAGGTGATAACTTCTGGCATTTAGCATACTTTTTTTATACAATCAAGCAGGCCTGTAAATGCGGCAATATTAATTGATGGCAAGTGAACAGGAATTGTTGTGGGAGTTGATTATGTGCCGCTAATCCATGCAGGCTATCTGGCCCCGGAACTTAGCCCGGCCTTCTCTTCGATGGAACAATGAATTTAATGGGCCCGATATAAATAAGAACTCCTAAAGCTATGATGCCGGCTTTTCAGAGGGGGCCATATACTGTAATTATTCTGATGGGAATAAGCTAATTCCCTGGAAGGCAATTTAAAATTTCACAGAGAAAAACAAAAGTTTCCTTTAGCTTTGATTCAGGTCTTTTACTTAAATATAGAAGATTTGATTGAAATCCTGTATTCTCAACCCTTAAATGAATCATTATGGCTCTCTTATTTTTTAAATCTGAACTCTTATTTGCAATGCCGGGTGGCTCTGAATGGATATTAATATTCCTGGCGATCCTTCTGTTTTTTGGCGGTAAAAAAATTCCGGATCTCATGCGCGGCATTGGCCGGGGCGTAAAAGAATTTAATAACGCCAAAGAGACTGTGAAAAATGAAATTGATGCAGGTATGAACGAAAAGACCGTTACTCCGTCACCGGAAAGGAAAGAGGCGATCAGTTAGTGAACCAGCACTTGTAAAGAATGTATTACTATAAATTCACAGGCTCGCTTCTCTCATAAAGATTTTTTTTATTGTCCGTCTTCATTTACCTGAATACATTTTCTTTTTGTTTTTAATGGTGTAATCTGTATATTACACGTATGCCTTCTATACTAAAAATTGCCTTTCTGCGTACTCTCTTCCTGAAGGGTTTTTTTATGGGTACGCTCATTTTGTTTTTGATTCCTTCTTTGTTGCCGGCGCAAAAAGTGATTTCTATTTCTATAAACGAGGGCATCAATCCGGCCTCAGCAGAATTTATAGAGCAAGGGATAGAAAAAGCAAAAAATGAAAAAGCGGAATGCCTCGTTATTAATTTAAATACACCCGGAGGTTTATTAACTTCTACCCGCGAAATAGTAACCCATATTATGAAATCGGAGGTGCCGGTGGTCGTATATGTTTCTCCGTCCGGTGCCCACGCAGGTTCTGCAGGCGTGTTTATTACCATGGCGGCCAATATCGCGGCGATGGCTCCTGGAACAAATATTGGTGCAGCGCACCCGGTTTCCCTGCAGGGAAAATCGGATGCCGTAATGAATGAAAAAGGAACCAATGACGCCGCCGCGTTTTTAAGAACCATTGCAGAAAAGAGAAACCGGAATATTTTATGGGCAGAAGACGCCGTTCGCAATAGTGTGGCAATAACAGAAAAAGAAGCGCTTGAGAAAAATGTGATCAACCTCATTGCAAATGATGAAAAAGATTTGCTCTCTCAGATAGATGGAATGCAGGTAACGTTGAATAGCGGATCTAAGTTACTTCATACAAAGAACGCTACAGTTCAATCCATGGAAATGGGTTTCTTTCAAAAAGTGCTGAGCAGAATAAGCGATCCTAATATTGCCTATATCATTATGATGTTGGGGTTTTATGGTTTGCTTTTTGAATTGTTCAGTCCTGGCGCTATTTTCCCCGGAGTGGTGGGTGTTATCTGTTTGATCCTTGCCTTTTATTCCATGAGTTCCATGCCGGTAAACTATGCAGGCATTGCTTTAATTGTTTTTGGGATAATTCTTTTTTTGCTGGAAATAAAAGTAATAAGCCACGGAATTTTAGCCATTGGCGGCATCATTTCCGTCTTATTGGGCTCCATGATTTTATTCAGGAGCAGCCCTGCGGAAAACTTTGTTGATTTATCGTGGTCGGTCATATTTTCCGCCACTGCGGTATCGGCTTTGTTTTTCTTTTTTATTGTAACTATGGGATTAAGAGCGCAACGGGCAAAGCCTGTTTCAGGTGGAGATGTCTTTATCGGAAAAACAGCTGAAACCCTTAATACCCTTGACGTTTCAGACCTGGTAAGTATTTCGGGTGAAACGTGGAGAGCCATTTCTCTTTCAGGAAAAATAAATGAAAATGAAAAAGTGATGGTAAAAGAAATAAAAGGCCTTACTTTATACGTAATCAAGGAAGAGAACATCGCTTAGAATTAAAAAAGTATTCATCATTTAAATAAAAAAAACACATGGAACAGTTTCCTTTATCTATTGTAATAATAGTTGTTTTCATTCTTTACATTTTAGCAAGCGCCATACGCATACTCCGAGAATATGAAAGAGGGGTAATATTCCGTTTGGGCCGCATACTCGATAATGGAGCCAAAGGCCCCGGTCTTATTCTTTTGATCCCCATTATAGATAAAATGGTAAAAGTAAGTCTGCGTATCGTGGTGATGGACGTGCCTCCCCAGGATGTAATTACGCAGGATAACGTTTCCATAAAAGTGAACGCCGTTATTTATTTCAGGGTTATTGATCCTCAAAAAGCAATCATAGAAATAGAGAATTACCTCGTAGGTACTTCACAACTTTCACAAACCACACTGAGAAGCGTATTGGGCCAGTCGGAACTGGATGAGCTTCTTTCACAAAGAGAAAAAATAAACATCCGGCTACAACAAATTATTGACGAACAAACAGAACCATGGGGCGTAAAAGTTACCCACGTGGAGGTAAAACAAATTGATCTTCCGCAGGAAATGCAACGGGCTATGGCCAAGCAAGCAGAAGCCGAAAGAGAGCGTAGGGCAAAAGTTATTGCTGCTGAAGGTGAATTCCAGGCTTCACAAAAATTAAGTGATGCCGCCAAAATACTGGCCGAAGAACCTAGTGCATTAACCTTACGTTATTTGCAGACTTTACGTGAAATAGCCACTGAAAATAATTCTACTACTATTTTCCCGGTTCCCATTGATATCTTAAAGCCATTTTTTAAAATGAATGAAGATTCCGAAAAGAAAAATGATCATCCTCTTATAACAGGACGGCCTCAGGAGAAATTGCCGGAGGCATGATTTTAGTGGCAACAATAAGTAACCATCAAAAGCAGGATGTTTCTAAAAGAAATAAGATTACAGGCAAATGATCTTCGCGCTTTATATTTATTTTATAAAGAGGTGCTGGATTTGCCGGTTGCTTTTTTCCCCGGAAAAAGTATTTCCGTTGCAGCCGGAAAATCACAATTAATTTTTGAAGAAACCAATGATATCGAGAATCCCTTTTATCATTTCGCTTTCAATATTCCTTTCAATAAATTTGAAGAGGCTTTTGAAGAGATGAGGAAAAAGGTGAAGCTTCTATGGCTGGATGATTATAAGAGCTACATCGCTGACTTTATTAATTGGAATGCAAAATCATTTTATTTTCTTGATCCCGCAGGTAATATTCTGGAAATGATCGCGAGGTCTGATCTGAGCGATAATACTTTTATTGGAAAATTTTCATCATCGCATATTGAAAATGTAAGTGAAATTGGTTTGGCCTTTTCTGAAAAATATTTTGATGACGAGGTGAATGAATTTATGCAGTGCTTTTCACTTTCTTATTTTGATAAACAGCCTCCAATGCCTCATTTCAGAGCTTTGGGAAATGATGAGGGATTGTTTATCCTGGTTCCTGAGAACAGAATCTGGTATGGAACAAAAAATAAAATATCGCAGCATTTCCCCATGCAAATTACTTTTATAGAAGGTGGCGAAATTGAACTGTACTCTAATGAATAATAGTGAGAGGCGTAATTTATCACCGTTAAAAAAATTTATGAAAAATATTGAAATAGGAAATCTGAAGTACGAAGACTACCAGGAACTTTTAACAACGATGAAAGCTTCTTATCCGCTTTGGAGTGGTAACTACTGGAGTGCACAGAGCATTTCCAAACTCATCGATAAGTTTCCTGAGGGCCAGATCGTGATAAAGGCAGATAACATGGTGGTGGGCTGCACGCTTTCTATCATTGTGGACTACAGCCGTTTTGGCGATGCGCATACTTACCGGCAAATTACCGGCAATTACACTTTCGATACGCATGACCCTGCCAATGGTGATGTGCTGTATGGCATCGAAATATTTATTCATCCTGAATATCGTGGCCTGCGGCTTGGCAGGCGTTTGTACGATGCCCGTAAAGAATTGTGTGAGCAAATGAATTTAAGGGCCATTGTTTTCGGCGGCCGCATTCCTGAATATCACAAGTGCGCTGACACCCTTACTCCCAAAGAATACATCCAGAAAGTAAAGCGTAAAGAAATTTATGATCCTGTGCTTACTTTCCAGTTGTCTAATGATTTTCATGTAAAAAAAGTGCTGAAAAATTATATGCCTGAAGACATTCAGAGTAAGGAATTTGCCACTTTATTGCAATGGGATAATATGTATTATTCCAGCGAAACCCCCAAACAATTTCATGCAAAATCTTACGTGCGCCTGGGTTTAATTCAATGGCAGATGCGCCCTTACACGAGTATGGACGAAATGTTTACACAGGTTGAGTTTTTTATAGATTCCATTGCTGCATATAAAAGTGATTTTGCTTTATTGCCCGAACTTTTCAACGGCCCTTTGCTTGCCGAATTTAATGAGATGAGCGAAGCAGAAGCTATGCGCGCATTGGCACAATATACCCCTGAGTTTAAAAAACGTTTCAGGGAACTGGCAATAAAATATAATGTAAATATCATTACCGGAAGTGTTCCCAGCGTGGAAGGCGATTCGCTTAAAAATATTGGTTACCTGTGCCATCGTAATGGAACGGTGGACCAATACGAGAAAATACATATCACGCCCGATGAAGCCAAGTTCTGGGGCATCCGCGGGGGAAATACCCTGAAGGTTTATGATACGGATGCGGGCAAAATCGGCATCCTGATTTGTTACGATGTAGAGTTTCCGGAACTATCCAGGTTGCTTGCTGAAGAGGGTATGCAGATTTTATTTGTTCCCTTTCTGACGGACACACAAAATTCGTATAACCGTGTTCGATATTGTGCACAGGCAAGGGCGATAGAGAATGAATGTTTTGTGGCTATCACCGGTTGCATTGGCAATTTACCTAAAGTAGAAAATATGGATATTCAATACTCTCAGTCTGTAGTTTTCACTCCATGTGATTTTGCCTTTCCTTCTAATGGAATAAAAAGCGAAGCCACTGCCAATACAGAAATGATACTGATTGCTGATGTGGATCTTTCTTTATTGGATGAACTGCATGTGCGTGGCAGCGTGCGAAATTTAAAAGACAGGCGTACCGATTTTTATGAACTGAATTTAAAAGGACAAGCTTCTATTTAGGGGATGTTTGATTTTTGATTTTTGATGTACGATGTACAAAACTGTTGGTACTGAAGGGTAGGCATCGGTAGGCATAAAAGCATTGGTCTCCTGTTTTCCACACTTTTTAAAAATGTCCTCTGAAAGTATCAATCTTACGGGACCGGGTTTTGAAAATGCGTGTTGCAAACCTATTTTTATGCATGTTTTTGCGAAAAAAGAAAAATAAATCATGCAGTATTTCCGTACAAATAATTTCCAAAGGGAGAATTTATAAATATTCTTTTAATTTATCTTCGGTAAACCTTAGTAGAAAAGAATCTCAATAACTCAACCTTATTACCTTATTCTAAATCATCTAAAATGAAAATAGAATATCACAATTTATATGCTCATTTTATCTTTACCACCCTACATCGTGCACCCTTAATTCCTTAAAAATACCGGGAACGGATTGAGAAGTATATTAGGGAATAGTGAACAATAATGCTTCTCATCTATACGTTATTTATGCTAATCCTGAGCATGCTCATTTTCTTGTATCCCTACTCCAAAATTATCTGAAGAGTACCTGGCCTCAATAGTTGCAGAAAGCGCTCAAAATTTCATTAACCAAAACAAATTATGCAGTACTCATTTTGCATGGCAAGAATCGGCTTCTGCCTTTTCTGTATCAAAGTCGGATGTTGATAAAGTTTGCAAATACATTCTTAACCAACCAGAACACCATCGGAAAGTAAGTTTCAAAGAGGAATATGAAATGTTCATCAAATTCTATCAAAAAACCTTGCAGCCTTTTGAGGCCAAGATCAAAATAAGGTAATAAGGTGCATGTATTATGAACTGTTTTTCTACTAAGGTTTTAAAACTTTCAGTTCGTCAAAATATTAATTAGCCCTTTTCCTGTTTTCCGCACTTTTTAAAAACGTTCTCTAAAAAAATTGATCTTACCGGACCTTGTTTTGAAAATGGGTGTTGCAGCAGGTTGAATTCTACCAAATTAACGGGAAAAATTTATAGGGTGTTGCAACGCTGAAAACAGGAAGGGTAGGCATCGGTAGGCATAAGAGCATTGGTCTGTTTCGATTGCAATTCCGTAAAGGCGATTGATTTGAAAATAAAATGATAAATAATTGGGAGGTAATTCGTGCCTGTTTTGTAAGTACTTCCCTCCAAACATCGTACATCGTACATCAACCATCATCTAATATCTCACCTCATATAATCAGCCTTACTCCGCCGAGGTCTGAAACCCTGTGGGGAAAGCGATCGCCAGGCGAGCCGATGAACATGAAATTGTGCGGGATGTTCCATTCTTTACTTAGCCTGTCAATTATTTCCGGGCCAAAAACACCGGGTATCTGGAGGTATTCAATTTTTATATCGGGATACGCACGGTCCAGTGCCTCAAAGTCGCGGACAAAAGTGCGGGATAATTGTTGTTCCTTTTGCAATACGGTTACAATTTTTAACTTCTGGGTAATCTCATTTTCCTTTACATAAATAATCACTTTATTCAGCGTGGCAATATTATCACCCTTGGTAAAATATACAAACGGCTGGTTGTTCAGTCTCCTCATTTCTTTGGTAAGATGAAACCTGCTGAATGCGGAAATTGTCTGTAGTTTATCGAAGAGTTGATTTACATACAACAGCAAATAATGGATCACCATTTTTCTTTTTAAAAAGATATAAATAATGAGAATAGAGGGTATAAAGTATTGAAGAAAAACCACGAGATATTCCGGGTGAAGTTTTACATTTCCATACAAAGCAATGAGGATTCCCAATATGCCGAGAACTACTATTATGGGTGAGGCATATTCCGGGCGTGGTAGCCTGGAGCGCTTTACTTTCAGAAGCAAATTGCCTAAACCAAAAAATGCCATTACCGATAAAAATGAAATGGTATAAACTCCGGCCAACGGCCCTATTTTTCCTTCGGTAATAAAAAGTATGGAGAGGCATAAAGCATAAAAGGTGATTAAAATTCTTGGTGAGCTTCCCTTCTTATTTTCTTTCAATAACATTTGGGGAAATATTCTGTCAAGCGTCATGCGCTTCATTAATCCGCTGACGCCAATGAACGCTGTAAGCACAGCGCCGCTCAGCACCAGCGCCGCATCAAATGAAACTATGGTGGCCAGCCAGGAGCCCCCTGTTTGCCTTCCCATAAACGAAAGGAATGCAGATTGATGGTTAGCTACCTCCCCTAAAGGGATAATAGCTACGGCCAGTAAGGCAATCAGCGGATTGATGATGATTACCAATATCCACATGTTTCGTAAAGTCTTTGGAAACACACCCGCTTCCTGTTCTTCTACAAAGTTTGCCGAGGTTTCAAAACCCGTAACGCCAAGCATTGCCGTACTAAATCCAAGAAACAGCGCGGTAGTTAAGCTTCCTTTTAAAGGTGTATTAAAATTGATCCTTGCCAGGTTGAGGCCATTCATGGCTATAAAATAAATGATGCTGCAGATAAGTACGGTCAATACCACCAAATGAATTATAAATATAACAATAGCTACTGTTGATGATTCTGATATGCCACCTATGGTAAGAAGCAAAAAAATAGTAAGGAGCACCATGGTAGCCACAATCACCGGGAAAACGGGAAAAATGCTATAGAGATAATTCATGCCTTCTGTGGCCGACAGCACGGCGGTGGCCATGTAAGAAAGTATGGTTAAGCAGGCCGCCAGAGATGCATTGCCCTTGCTGGTGGTGTTCAGCAGTACGTTGTAAGCGCCTCCGTTGAGTGGCAGCGCGCCCACAGCTTCGCCGTAAATTTTTCTAAAAAAAAACAACAGTAAACCTACTATGAGTAAGGCAACAAAAGCATATTGCCCTGCATAAACAATGGTAAGTGAAGCTACATAAAGGCATGAAGAAGTAATGTCATTTCCACAAATAGCCGTAGCTGCAAGTTGTTTTAATTTTCCAGGATGTGATGTCTTTGGTTCAGTCATGCTTAGTCATAATCGTAAAAGTATAAGGTCTCTGTATCTTTTAAACTAACCTTTTCATTTTTGTAAATAAATTATTGCCGCAATGAAAAACGAATGTACAAAATACATTTGTGAGCCTGATAAAATTCAAGGTACTCTGTTTCACTATTTCATTTCCAATTCTTATTTTAAAATATTTTTAGTTTTTTATCTTCACACTATGTTTGATTTTAGATTACAGGTATTTCAGGCGGTGGCAAAACGACTCAACTTTACAAAAGCTGCGGCAGAATTATATATAACCCAACCGGCTGTTACCAGGCATATACAGGAACTGGAGCTACAATTTAAAGTAAAGCTTTTTGATAGAAACGGCTCCAGAATTAAACTGACCCATGCCGGTGATACGTTATTACAACATACAGAACAATTGTTTGCTATATACCGCAATCTTGAGTTTGAGATGAATAATTTATTGCAGAAGCATAATGGGAAATTAAGGCTTGGCGCAAGTACCACCATTGCACAATATGTGCTGCCACCGGTTCTTGCTGCTTTTTATAAAAAATTTAAAGAGGCACAAATAACCCTAACCACCCATAACACAGAACGAATAGAGCAGGCTTTGCTCAATAAAGAAATTGACCTTGGCATTATTGAAGGGCGGTCTAAAAATGTTTCCATAAAGTATTCTGAGTTTTTAAAGGACGAAATTGTATTAGTAACAGCCAATAAAAATACAGTAGTAAAGAAGGAAACAATCCTTCCAAAAGAGTTACCACAAATCCCTTTATTATTGCGTGAGCCAGGCTCCGGCACATTAGAAGTAATATCACATTCATTAAAAGCATTTGGAATTAAAATACGCGACCTCAAAATAGAAATGCAGTTATCAAGCACAGAAAGCATGAAGTCTTATCTGAAGCATGCTTCCTGTATGGCTTTTCTTTCCAGGGCATCGGTTATGAGCGAATTGCAAAATAATGAATTCCGTATTGTAGATATAAAAGGGCTGCGTATAGAACGGTATTTTTATTTTATTCAATTGCATGGCCCGGCAGAATCCTTACCTGAATTATTTATGAAATTTTCCCGCCACTATAACTTTAGGTAATTGGGTATTACCAGTAACCATTTCTCTTTGTGTGAATGGCTGATGAACTTTGTGCTCCCAAAAAAAGACAGGCTGCACGCCTGACCGGTAAACAAAAAAGCACAACTTATGGACACAAATAGCTCAATTCCACTTCATCAAAAGTTCAAAACTCTTTTAGATAAAAATATTACCACAAGGGAAATTATTTTTGTAATGGCCCTGATGGTATGCCTTACTCCGTTGATAACACCACCCATTGCGTTACTGATTGGTTTTGCCATTGCCCAATTTATCGGGCATCCGTTTTTACATCTAAATCATAAAGCCACTTCACTTTTATTGAAAATTTCAGTAGTGGGGTTGGGGTTTGGCATGAATGTGCAAAGCGCGGTCCATGCTGGTAAAGAAGGGATTCTTTTTACGATTGCTTCTATTACAGGCACCCTTGTGTTTGGATTGTTGCTAGGCCGGTTTTTGAAAATTGAAAAGAAAACGTCACATTTAATTTCATGCGGTACGGCCATCTGTGGCGGCAGCGCCATTGCTGCCATTAGCCCCATAATAAAAGCAGATGAAAAACAAATATCTGTAGCATTAGGTGCCATTTTTATTTTAAACTCAATTGCCTTATTCCTTTTTCCCTTTGTGGGTCATCTGCTGCATTTATCTCAAATGCAATTTGGCTTATGGAGCGCCATTGCCATTCATGATACCAGTTCTGTAGTAGGCGCTGCCAATAAGTATGGTGCCGAAGCTTTACAGATAGCCACTACGGTTAAATTGGCACGGGCCTTATGGATAATCCCTGTGGCATTATTAACCACCTTCTTTTTTAAAACGGGAAAGCAAAAAATTAAAATTCCATATTTCATTGGCCTGTTTATTTTGGCAATGGTTCTTAATACCTATCTGCCTTTTATACAGCCATTGTCAGAAGGGATGGTTGCCATTGCTAAAATAGGTCTAACAGTTACTCTTTTTTTAATAGGTTCCGGGTTGTCAAATAAAGTATTGAGATCTGTAGGAATAAAGCCTTTAATACAGGGCGTTATTTTATGGGCAATTATTTCAGTAGTGGCTTTGTGGGCTGTATTGAATCTCGCTGCCTGAGTACATAAATGAATAAGTAATCAATAATTACTTTCGCCTCCGGATACTTATGTTTAGATGGTTTAGAGAGTGTAGAATTGAAATTAAATAGCAAACAATTAATGTCTTAAAGGTCAGCCTTCATAAGTTTATTCCAAATTAGAAATACTTTTTCCAAGGTTGGCAACCTTACTTATTTCTTTGAAAAAATAAATTCCGCATTCTCTGTTGTTTGTCTCGCTACTTCTTCCACTGGTAATTGTTTTATTTCAGCCAGCTTTTGTAGCGTGTATTTTAAATAACTACTTTCATTTCTTTTGCCACGAAAAGGAACAGGGCTCAGATAGGGCGCATCTGTTTCTAACACTAAATATTTCAGATCAACCTCTTTGATCACTTCTGCCAACCCGGAGTTTTTATAAGTAAGTACGCCGCCAATGCCGAGATAAAACCCAAGCCTGATGATGTCTTGCGCATTTTGCAATGTGCCGCTAAAGCAATGGAAGATGCCGTAAAGATTTTGGTCCTTATACTTTTTTACCACATCAATACTTTCCTGCATGGCATTACGGGTATGAAGCACCAGGGGCCTTTTGTATTGCAAAGCCCATTCTGCATGGGTGTGAAGGCTTTCATATTGTTGTTGTGTAAATGAAGTATCCCAATAAAAGTCGAGGCCCGTTTCACCAATGCCCGCAAATTCTCTTTCCGATAATTGATGATTTATTTTATCCAGCTCTTCTTTAAAATTTTCTTTTACCGAACAGGGATGCAATCCTGCCATAGCAAACATTCTTTCAGGAAACTTTTTTTCTAATGCCAGTAACGCATCATTCTCCGAGCTATCAATGGCGGGCAAATAGAACTTTTCTACCCCTTCCTCCAAAGCTCTCTGAACAACGGAATCTATATCATCTTTAAATTTTTCAACGTATAAATGGGTATGTGTATCTGTCAATTTCATACGCAAAGGAAATTATTTTTTTTAACTCTTTATTAAACCCATCTATGCAACTATAGTCAATGGTACGGTTCCAAAATTTTTTATCATTAATATTTATTACTATGAAACGATTTCCTTCATTTTTAAAATGGCCGCCGGCCTTAATTTTTGCATTGCTGCTAATTTTTGCTTCGTGCAAAAAGAACAATACCAGCAGCACCAATGACTCTGATTCAGGAGCGATAATAGAATCTGCGCAAAGTGATGCGGATGCATCTAACCAGTTCGATGACGTATTTAATATC
>JBDSOE010000230.1:0-5449 GCA_039915005.1 Ginsengibacter sp. | reverse complement strand
ATGAAAATTTAGTTTTTCCATTTTCAAATAAAACTGCGTTGGCATTTCCTGAAGACATATCTATTCCGCGGATGTCTGTCCAGTTAAAATTTCCATTAACCTGGCCGGTTATGGCAAATGCCTGATTGTTGTTTTGTGCAAATCCGCAGAAAAAAAATGCAGAAAAAATTACGGATAGTAAAGTTTTGCGTTTCATGGCGGGAATTTTAAATTACTTAAAACTATGGTGCAATAAATTTAAAACAATTCCCGCTTTTTTGAAACTAATTATCTATAATGTTCCACCGCTTTTTTTACACTTTTATATTTTAATAATAACTCTTTTGCCAAATCGGTATCTTTTATTCCGGTTTTTTCCATCAGCATTCCTACGCCCCTGTTTACAATTTTGGCGTTTGTCAATTGCATGTTCACCATTTTGTTGTCCTCCACCCTTCCCAATTGTATCATGGCGGTGGTTGAGATCATATTCAAAACCATTTTCTGGGCGGTGCCGCTTTTCATCCGGGTGCTGCCGGTTATAAACTCAGGCCCTACAATAACTTCTACCGGAAAATCGGCGAAGGCGCTTATGGGTGAATCCGGGTTGCAGGAAATACTTCCCGTTGTAATAAGATTTTCCTTACATTTTTTCAGAGCGCCTATTACATAAGGCGTGGTGCCGCTGGAAGCAATTCCTATTACTACATCTTTCTTAGTTATATCATAAGTCCGAAGATCATGCCAGCCCTGATCTGTATTATCTTCAGCATTTTCAATGGCATTGATGATGGCTTTTTCGCCACCGGCGATGACCCCTATTACAAGCCCCTGCGGCACTCCATAAGTTGGCGGGCATTCACTGGCATCCAAAATTCCCAATCTTCCACTGGTGCCGGCCCCAATGTAAAAGAGCCTCCCTCCTTTTTTCATCTTTTCTGCAACAGCCGTAATCATTTTTTCAATCTGCGGAAGCACTTTCTTTACAGCATCTGCTACCTGGGCATCCTCCTTATTTATGTTAGCAATAATTTCCCCAACAGGCATTTTTTCAAGATGGCGATAAGGAGAAGTTTGTTCCGTTATTTTTGTGAAGGGCATACTATGTTTATTTTGCCAAAACTATCACATCAATTTTAATTATAAAAGAATGTTTGTTTTGCAGGAAACGGTATCCTGTTTTTATTTCAAAACTATTAAGAAGATGCCAAAATAATTTCTCTCTTTGGTTCCATTATAATCTTATATTAATTTACATCCATTATTCTTTTAAAATTTCTTCAATGAAACCTTTCCTCTCTGTTTTTTCTTTCTCTTTTTTTTTCTTTTTAAATGTAAATGCCCAGGGTAATATTGATGCCAACATTGCCCGCTATGCCAATGATTTTGGACAGGAGCGCATGTATATTCACTACGACAAATCATCGTATGCCACCGGCGAAACTATTTGGTTTAAAGCCTACCTGATGAAAGCCATTTTTCCGGCTAATGAAAGCAAAACAGTGTATATAGACTGGACGGATGAAAAAGGAAAGCTCTTATTGCGCAGTACCAGCCCTGTTGTGGATGCGGTTTCCATCGGGCAATTTGAAATACCCGCTGATTATACAGGCCAATTTCTTCATGTAAAAGCCTATACCCGGTGGATGCTCAATTTCGATTCTTCCTTTTTATACAATAAGGATATTAGGATACTTTCAAAAAACAGCAATTCACTTTCAGCAAAAAATGCGGCAATTCCACAACTAACATTTTTCCCCGAAGGCGGCGATGTAATAGCCAATGTGACGAATAAAATTGCTTTTAAAGCAAATGACCAATGGGGAAGGCCGTTAAAAATAAAAGGAGTCATCAAAAGTAATAGCGGTGCCACCATTGACAGCCTGAAGGTTATTCACGATGGCATGGGATATTTTTATTTAAAGCCCAAAACGGGAGAAATTTTTTCTGCAAAATGGTCCGTAAATACTTCTTTGCAAAAAAATACAAAAGGGACAGAGTATGTAACAGCGCTGCCTCCTGCCCAATCAACCGGCGTTTCTTTACAGGTTTCAAAAGTTGGCTCCAAGCGGAATTTTTTAATAAGTGCCGCTCCTGGTGATGCCAATAGCAGCAGGCTGCTTCATGTGCTGGGAACCATGTACCAGCAAACCGTTTTTGAAATTGTAAAAGAATTAAAAGAAGGAATCACACAGGGTATTATTCCTACCGAAGATTTGCCAAGCGGCATTCTGACCATAACCGTTTTTGATGAAAAATGGAACCCTTTGGCGGAACGCATTACCTACATCAATAATGAAGAATATCTTTTTCACCCTGAAATGACGGTGCAACATTGGGGATTGAATAAACGCGCCAAAAACGAAATTGAGATCTCTGTTCCTGATAGTCTTTCGGCCAACTTATCTGTTTCTGTAACGGATATGGGCATTGATGCAGACACCGGTAATACTATTATTTCTCATCTTTTATTAACCGGTGAGTTGAAAGGGAAAGTAAATAATCCGGCTCATTATTTTTTAAATAATTCTGATTCCATCTCAAACCAGCTTGACCTTGTAATGCTTACTCATGGCTGGCGCAGGTTCAACTGGGAAGACGTAGTAAAAGGAAATTTACCAGAGATTAAGTATCCGAGAGATACTACTTATCTTTCTATTTCAGGAAAAATATATGGAGCTTCTCCCGTTCAGCTCCGGGATGCAGGAAGTATTGTTTTGCTCTGGAAACAAAAAAAAGAAGACAATCAAATTGTAAGCGTACCTATTGCAAAGGATGGCAGTTTCAACGACCCTTCTTTAATACTTTTTGATACTGCACGAATTTATTACCAGTTGCCCAAGTCAAAAGGACTGGGAGACCCCACCGTACAATTTATGCAAAATCGTCTTCCTCCTCTTTCCCAAAACATGAAAGCCAACGGATTCTTTTATAATCATCTTTCAGACACTACCGGCAATTCAAGACATTTTCAATTAGCCGATGCCACGCTGGAGGAACTGAATTATCTTAAAGGGAAAGTTTTGGAAACAGTTACCATACAGCGAAAAACCAAATCACCCGTGGAAATAATGGATGAAAAATACACCTCCGGTTTATTTAGTGGTGGCGATGCTTACCAGTTTGACCTGGTAAATGATCCATTTGCGGTTTCTTCTTTCAGTATTTTCAATTACCTGCAGGGGAAGGTGGCGGGCCTGCAAATAAACACAAGCAGTAATCCTCCTTCACTTCAATGGCGTGGTGGCTCTCCTGCCATTTATTTAGATGAAATGTCGTCAAGTGCCGATATGATTTCCGGCATCCCGGTTTCTGATGTGGCATATATAAAAGTGATTCGCCCACCATTTATGGGTGGCGCGGGTGGCGGTAGCGCTGGTGCTATTGCCATATACACGCGCCGCGGAGGCGATCAGAAATCGGAACCGGGAAAAGGGCTGTCAAATAATACTGTTACGTGTTACACAGGGATTCGTCAATTTTATTCACCTAATTATGAATCCATAAATCCCGAGAATGAAAAGAAGGATTTGCGTACCACGCTTTACTGGAATCCGGAAGTGATTACACAACCAGGCAAAAATAAAGTGCTATTAAAATTCTTTAATAATGATGTAAGCGGTGCTTTCAGGGTAGTTATTGAAGGGGTGACAAAAGACGGAAGGCTGGCGCATGAAGTGCAGGTGATGGAATAAATAACCCCTAACCCCTGAAGGGGAATAAGAAGATGTAGGATGTTTGACGTACAATGAAAACTCCTAATCCCAAATCTTCAAATTTTCAAATTTTCTCATTAAACGGAGTGATACCTTATCAATCCCTCCATCGGACTCCTGAAAATATTTCCCGTTTGCAAATCGTATCTGTTGCACAATTGCTCAATCATATCTTTAAACCCGAAAGCAATACCGCCTGTAAAATGAACCGGTAGTTTCGCGCTCTCTTTGTACTTTATAATATGGGTACAAAAAAAATCGTTTAATCCATCTTCAATCATATTTTCAATCATGTAATGACCCCGGTTCTCTGCAAGGAAAATAGCAAAAGAGGCCAGGTAACGGTTGGGCAATGGCTTTTTGTAAACAGCTTCCAGTATTTCAGAGTCGTTGGTTATAAACCGGGCATTAAATTTTGCACGCAGATCCTCATCAAAAATATGGTATAAAAAATGTTGAATTACTTTTTTACCGAGGTAAGCGCCGCTTCCTTCATCACCCAAAATAAATCCCAGGCCCGGACTGTTTTGTACAATTCGCTTTCCATTGTAATAACAGGAATTTGAACCCGTTCCTAAGATACAGGCAATCCCCTTTTCCTTGCCGCAAAGAGATTTGGCAGCGCCGGAAAGATCATTGTCAATATCAACAAAGGCGCCTTTAAATAATTTTTGAAAAACTTTTTTTACCATTTTCACGTTACCCGGATTTTTGCAACCGGTGCCATAAAAATGAATTTCATTAATGGGAGTTTTCTTTAAATGAGAAAATACTTCTTCCAGAATAATTTTTTCCATTCCTGCGCCATCCACAAAATACGGGCTCATTCCCTGCGTAGTAAAAACAACAGGCTTGTTGTTCTTTAAAAGGCACCATTCCGTTTTGGTGGAACCGCTATCTGCAATCAATTTTATTACCGGCAACATAATGTCATGTTTATTAAGGAAATTTGCACTTCTAAAAAAAATAAAATTAGATAATTAAGTAGGTATGCGCAATAAAAAATTACAGGTATGGCTCCCTTTGATACTGAGTCTTTGTATGGTGGCGGGAATGTTCATAGGTTATAGAATAAAAGGGAACATGCCCAACAGGGGAGTTTTCTTTCTTGAAAAACAAAAACCCGTTGAAGAAGTTTTGGATTTAATCAGAAATAAATACGTGGATGATGAAAATCTCGATTCAATAGGAAACATAGCTATCCAGGCAATGCTGTCCGCCCTTGACCCACATTCTGTTTACCTGCCCGCACAGGAATTGAAGGAAGTAAATGAAGACCTTCAAGGAGTATTTTTTGGAATAGGAATCGAATTCAATATTTTAAATGACACCACCAATGTTATCAATGTATTGCCGGGAGGGCCTTCGGAAAAAGCAGGCTTGCAGCCGGGAGATAAATTTTTAAAAGTAGGCGATTCTTCCATTGCCGGAAATCACATTACGCCCGAAAGATTAAAAGCTTTGCTTCGTGGAAGCAGCGGCAGTAAGGTGGAAATTATTATTCTCAGAAACGGGGCTCAGAAAAAAATAAATATTTCCCGTGGTGCCATTCCACTTTACAGCCTTGATGCCGCTTATATGATTACTGATACGGTGGGTTACATCCGGCTCAATAAATTTGCAGAAACTACTTATAAAGAGTTCATGCGGTCCATGGAAAAATTGCAGAAGACCGGAATGAAAAGTTTGATCCTTGACCTGAGAGACAATGGCGGCGGTATTTTAACCGAAGCTACTCACATTGCCGATGAATT
>JBDSOE010000216.1:0-7230 GCA_039915005.1 Ginsengibacter sp. | reverse complement strand
TTTTATGGAAATGCCCAACACCATTCCCAACGCACTTACCGTAAGTTTGCTGGAAGAAAAGTATGCTATCGCAAAACATCATTCACTGGCCAATTACTCTTTCTTCATGGGTGTAAGCAATACCAATGCAGAAGAGGTTCTGAAAGTAAACAGAAAGAAAAGTGAAGTATGCGGCGTAAAAATTTTTATGGGCTCCAGCACCGGAAATATGCTCGTGGATAGCGAGCCGGCACTTCATAAAATCTTTAGCGGAAGCGAATTATTAATTGCCACACATTGCGAAGATGAGAAAGTTATCAGGCAGAATTATAGCAACCTAAAAAGTATAAAACCCATTCTTTCGCCTTCCGATCATCCGGTAATAAGAGATGACAATGCGTGTTACCAGTCTTCATCATTTGCCATTTCATTGGCAAAAAAATATAATAGCCGTTTACATGTCTTACACATCACAACCCAAAAAGAACTGGAGCTTTTTACCAACACCATCCCTTTAAAAGAAAAAAGAATCACCGCAGAAGTTTGTGTGCATCATTTACATTTTACTGCTGATGATTATGAAAGACTAGGTTATTTAATAAAATGTAACCCCGCCATAAAAGAAGCAAAAAATAAAGAAGCCTTATGGGAAGCCCTTCTGGACGACAGACTGGACGTAATTGCCACAGACCACGCGCCTCATACTTTTGAAGAAAAACAATCTCCTTACGAAAAGGCGTATTCGGGATTACCCCTTGTGCAGCATCCTTTATTATTGATGTTATCCTATGCTAAAGAGAATGGAAACAGACGGATTTCTTTAGAAAAAATAGCGGAAAAGATGAGCCATGCAGTTGCAGATTGTTTCAGGATCAAAGAGCGCGGATACATAAGAGAAGGATATTTTGCAGACCTGGTGGTCGTTGATCTCAATAAATCCACCACGGTTACCAAAGAAAATATTTTGTACAAATGCCAATGGAGTCCATTAGAAGGAACCACGTTTCCCGCAGCCATAGAACAAACTTTTGTAAATGGAAATTTTGTGTATCAAAATGATAATAACGGAAACCATTCTTTTGATGAATCCATAAAAGGAGAAAGAATGTATTTTAAAATTTGAGTGAATAGCTGAATGGTTGAAGGTTCTACTGTTGAATGGTTGAAGTGATGAACCTATAAACCCCAAAAATAAGGAAGAAATGGAAACAGATAAAACTACTTTAGATGATCTTTCGATTTTTAATCATGAGGATGAATTTTCTGTTTTCAGTAAATTAAACTTAACCAGAACCGTTGGCGGCAGGGAAAAATTAAGGCAGATTTTCAGTAAGTCGCTTGATAATATTGAAAACATAAACAATGTGCAGAAGAGCCTGCAGCTTATTCTTGAAAAGCAAAGCCAGTGGCCGCTTACCATCAGTAACGGATCTATAATGATGATCCATAAATTTTACGAGACATCCATTGATCAGCCTCCGGCGCACCCTACCGTCACTGCAGCGCATTATTATAAATTATTTCACGGCGCTGATTTCTCTCTCATAAAATACTCAACAGGACATGCCTTTGATTTTATAAAAGGAATGCAGGAAATCATTTCGGTTTTTTTGAACGAAGAGACGCCTGAAAATTTCAAAAGACTCCTGGAAAAAGCGAAAGTGCTTGTTGAAAAGCATCAACTGCAAATCACCCATTATAAAGCAAAAAGCAGCGACCTGTCTATAACGGAAATGCTTTCCCTGGCTTATTATATCAGGTATCATTACAAACAACAATTGTTTGAGTTGATCGAAATTTATTTTCACCTCGATGCATGGTATGGCATGGCAATGGCGGTTAAAGAATTCAACCTGGTTTTTCCCGTCTTTATTTCTTCTGATGAACCCGTCTTAAAAGCAAAAAATTTATTTCATATTTTACTACAGAACCCCGTTGCTTACGACATTGAATTAGGCAAACAAAATAATTTTATTTTTCTTACCGGCGCTAATATGGCTGGGAAAAGTACTTTTATAAAAGCCGTGGGAACTGCTGTATTTTTAGCGCATATAGGCATGGGCGTACCCGCACAGAATATGGAGCTTTCTTTGTTTGCCGGGCTGCTAAGCAATATCAATGTAATGGACAATGTGGCGAAAGGGGAAAGCTATTTTTACAATGAAGTACAAAGGATTAAAAACACCATCTTAAAAGTAAATGACGATAGAAAATGGCTGATACTGATTGATGAATTATTCAAAGGCACCAATGTGCAGGATGCCATGAAATGCAGCACTGTAGTGATTGAGGGGCTTATCAAAATAAAACATTCGCTGTTCATTTTATCAACGCATTTATATGAAATAGGCGATGAACTAAAAAAATACCCCAACATTGATTTTAAATATTTTGAAACCAACGTTAACGAAGAACATCTCACATTCAGTTACCTGCTTAAAGATGGGATTAGCAATGATCGCCTGGGTTATCTTATTTTAAAAAACGAAAAAGTAATTGAACTGCTGGAAGCTCTGTAAAAAGAAATTTTTAATTAAAAACTTATAATAAATTATAACCTTTTAGTACCTTACCCAGACAAAAAATAAAACCACCAAAATGGAATTAAGGTATCATTCTTTCTCCTGGCGAAATAAATTTTATCCAAAACTATTTTAGTAGCAACTGTTACCAGGGCTTGATAAGGCATATTCATTTTCGGATGAAAATTATATTTAAGGGCAGATTTGAAGTAATGCTTTTGATAAAACAAGAGCGATAGAGAGAAGCAGTATTCTTAATCAGACATAGAGTTGTTCAAAGAATTTAAAAATAAATTAAAGGAAAGTTGAGTGAAATAGCGTTTTTGGATTTCCATCTTTTTAAATCATTTTATGTTAGTCAAAACTTTTGGCAGCGCGGTTTATGGAGTAGAAGCCATCACCATTACTGTGGAAGTAAACGTGAGCACCGGAAAATTTACTTCCATTGTGGGGCTGGCCGATAATGCCGTGAAGGAAAGCTTAGAGCGCATGGAAAGCGCTATTAAAACCAATGGCTATCATTTTCCCAGAATAAAAGTGGTGGTAAACCTGGCGCCTGCCGACATTCGTAAAAGTGGGACTGCATTCGATTTACCGATAGCCATGGCCACGTTGGGCGCCAGCGAACAATTGGAAAATTCAGAAAAACTAATTGATTATGTAATCATGGGCGAATTGAGTCTGGACGGAACGGTGCGCCCCATAAAAGGGGCATTGCCCATTGCGATACAGGCAAGAAAAGAAAATTTTAAAGGACTGATTCTCCCCAAAGAAAATGCGCGGGAAGCCGCGATGGTCAATAATTTGAAAGTATATGGAGTGGGCCATATCAATGAGGTGATTGATTTTTTTATTGATGAAAATTCTATTCAGCCAACCCTTGTAAATACCCGTGAAGAATTTGCCAATGCGCAAAGTGATTTTGAAATAGATTTTGCGGACGTAAAAGGCCAGGAAAATATAAAACGCGCATTGGAAATTGCAGCAGCCGGAGGGCATAATGCCATATTAATCGGGCCGCCGGGTGCAGGAAAAACCATGCTGGCAAAGCGTTTACCAACCATCCTTCCCCCACTGAGTTTACAAGAGGCTTTGGAAACCACCAAGATCCATAGTGTAGCAGGCAAGCTCCCGGAAGATGCGACCTTAATTTCCAAACGTCCGTTTCGCTCCCCGCATCATACCATTTCCGATGTGGCTTTAGTGGGTGGCGGCGGCATACCTCAGCCGGGCGAAATTTCTCTGGCGCACAACGGCGTATTATTTTTAGATGAATTGCCAGAGTTTAAAAGAACCGTTCTTGAAGTGATGCGCCAACCGATGGAAGAAAGAAGGGTAACTATTTCCCGGGCGAAAGTAGCATTGGATTTTCCTTGCAGTTTTATGCTGATCGCTTCTATGAACCCCTGCCCGTGCGGCTATTACAATCACCCGGAAAAAGAATGCAGTTGCCCGCCGGGCGCCGTTCAAAAATATCTGAATAAAATTTCAGGGCCATTATTGGACCGGATAGACCTTCATGTGGAAGTAACACCCGTTGCCTTCAGTGAATTATCTTCTACACAGGATTTTGAAAAAAGTGAAAGCATCCGGGTACGCGTGGTAAAAGCGAGAGACAGGCAGGCAGCACGTTATAAAGAAAACGAAGGTGTTTATTGCAATGCGCAGATGAGCAGTAAAATGCTAAAAGAAATTTGTGTGATTACACAAGCGGGCTCCAATCTTTTAAAAGTAGCTATGGAAAAATTAAACCTTTCTGCACGCGCTTACGACCGCATTTTAAAAGTAAGCCGCACCATTGCCGACCTTGCCGGAAGCGATGATATAAAACCCGAACATCTTGCAGAAGCCATTCAATACAGGAGTTTGGACAGGGAAGGATGGGCGGGGTAAATTCCAATCTCTGTCACAAAAATTCCAAAAGAACTTTGTAGAACGATATAATCATTGGCATTAAAAAATCTGAAAAGTATTTATTGTATGAATCTGAAAATTACATACATGGCGATGATGAGTGTAAACCAAAATACAAATGCCCATAATATTAAAGTGCCTTCCGCAGCGGACACTCTTTTTATTAATTTCTTTTCCAAAGAAACCGCATCCTCTTTCGTGGCAAAATCATTTTTCATTTCGCTGCGCCAGAGAGCTATTTCATTTTTAGATTCTGTTGTTTTTTCGGCTATTCTTTTGTCAATTTCAGAATTAACATAGCTCATAATTTCCGCAGCTTCCTTTGCGCCGAGGCGGCGGGTAAGGAAATTCTCCATATCCGAAGAAGAGATATTTGTATTGTTGTCCATAAAAAATAGTTAGGTCTTTTACGGCTTATACTTCTTTATAATCACTGAAGCATTGTGGCCACCGAATCCAAAGGTATTGCTTAATGCCGCGTTTACTACTCTTTTCTGTGCCTTATTAAAAGTGAAGTTAAGCTTCGGATCGAGTTCAGGATCATCCGTAAAATGGTTGATGGTGGGTGGAACAATATCTTCGGTAACCGCCAGTATGCAGGCGAGCGCCTCTATAACTCCGGCTGCGCCGAGGCAATGCCCTGTCATTGATTTGGTAGAACTAATGTTCAACCCGTAAGCCTTATCGCCAAATACGTTTAAAATGGCTTTTGTCTCAGCTATATCTCCCAATGGCGTAGAAGTACCGTGTACATTAATATAATCAATATCTTCCGGTCGCATTTCCGCTTCATCGAGTGCTATATGCATTACATTCTTTGCGCCTAATCCTTCGGGATGGGGGGCGGTAATGTGATGCGCAACTGCTGTGGAGCCGCCTCCGGCAATTTCGCAATAAATTTTCGCACCCCTTGCCTTTGCATGTTCCAGTTCTTCCATCACCAACACACCCTCAGCTTCGCCCATTACAAAACCATCACGGTCTTTATCGAAAGGCCGGGAAGCGGTTTTAAAATCGTCATTACGTTCGCTGAGCGCTTTCATGGCATTAAATCCACCTACGCCGGCTTCACAAATAACGGCTTCGCTGCCACCGGATAATATAATATCTGCTTTCCCTAACCGGATGTGATCAAATGCTTCAATGATTGCGTTGGTACTACTGGCGCAAGCGCTCACCACGGCAAAATTGGGCCCCCGGAATCCATACCGGATTGAGATTTGCCCTGCGGCAATGTCCAATATCATTTTAGGGATAAAGAAAGGATTGAAACGCGGAGTGCCATCGCCACGGGCAAATTCCATTACATCATCCTGGAATGTGGTGATACCTCCAATACCGCTGGCGAAAATAACGCCCACGCGATCGGGGTTTACGTTTTCTTTTGAGATGCCTGCATCCTTTACCGCTTCATCACTTGCTATTAATGCAAATTGAGTAAACCTGTCGAGTTTGCGGGCCTCCTTCCTTTCCAAATAATTAGTGGCTTCAAAATCTTTTACCTCACAGGCAAACCTGGTTTTAAACTTAGCACTGTCAAACTGTTGTATAGGGTTAGCACCTGAAACGCCATTGATTAATCCCTCCCAATATTCGGGAACGGATTTACCCAATGGTGTTATGGCGCCCAGCCCTGTTACTACTACTCTTTTTAATTCCATAAGCTTGCCTGCGAAGTTAAATAAGATGGATTACTTAGCATGTTCTTCAAGGTATGCTACTGCCTGGCCAACCGTGGTAATGGTTTCGGCCTGTTCGTCCGGAATGGAAATGTTGAATTCTTTTTCAAATTCCATAATTAATTCTACGGTGTCCAGACTATCGGCACCTAAATCGTTAGTGAAGGAAGCTTCAGAAGTTACCTCTGCTTCGTCAACTCCTAACTTGTCAACAATGATTTTTTTTACTCTTGTTGCAATGTCTTGCATGATTGTAAAGTTTAGTTAATACGGCTGCAAAAATATACTTTTTGTAATAAAAAAAAATAATAACTATTTGGAAGAAAAGCATTAGCACTCTTTTTCTGCAAAAAATGTGAAAAAGTGAAAATTGACCAGGCAGCCTATTAACTTACTTTACCATGAAGGAAATGAAGTGATAATTAAATGCCTGTAAACACATATTTTTCCCCAGAACTTTAGACAAGTGAAAAATAAAATTTGTAGCTTTATTTAAGTAATACATTCATCCCCCAACTTCAGTTATGCCCATTAAACAAATAGATTATGGCACCGGTGAATACGATCAAATGGTCAATTTGCGCAAAGAAATTTTGCGTAAGCCGCTTCATCTTACGTTTGAAGCAGAGGAACTTTATAGCGAAAGGAATGACATTTTAATCGGCGCTTTTGATGAAGAAAAAATACTGGGTTGTTGTATTCTTACTAAAATAGACAGCCGTGTAGTAAGGCTTCGGCAAATGGCTGTTCAGAATAATTTACAGGGGAAAGGCATCGGCGCTTCCATGATGAATTTTGCAGAAAACCTGGCGCGAGATTCAGGATACAAAAAACTAATAATGCACGCCAGGAAGTCGGCCATTGGGTTTTATGAAAAGTTAGGGTATAAAGTATCCGGCGATGAATTTATGGAAGTATCCATACCTCATTTTATTATGCTGAAAAAGCTCACTTATTGATTTCCCCGGCCCAATCTTTTAAGGGAAAAACAGAAAGCAATGTTTTTATTTTTTGATCTTTTCTTTTAAAAAGATCCTTATCTCATGGAGGCTGTCTTTTTCAAATGCCTCTTTGGGTATCAGGAAAAAAGAACGGCTGTCAAAATATAAATAAAAAAAGTATGGACTTTCAATAAA
>JBDSOE010000201.1:0-5488 GCA_039915005.1 Ginsengibacter sp. | reverse complement strand
AGCGCTTGTAGAGAAATACAATCAACGGGATGAAAGTGATGTGTTGAGAAGTGAAGTGTATGAGGAAATGGCGGAAGCTTTAACGAATATGATTTGGGAAGTGCACAAAGAATTTTCGGCAGGCGATGCTTTAGGAATTGGCTTTGAAGAAAAAGCTTTTTATGACATTCTGAAAGAACTTTGCGTAAAATATGATTTCACTTACCCGGAAGATAAATTAATCGAGCTTGCGAGAGCGGTTAAAGAATTGGTGGATGCACAAGCTAAATTTCCTGACTGGAACAAACGCGACGATATCAAATCAGCACTAAAAGTCGGACTGATATTGCTCCTGGATGAATTCAATTATCCGCCTGTAGAACGCGATGAAGTGTATGATGAAATTTTTGACCAGGCGGAGAATTTTAAGAGGAATAGGTAGGCATCCAAAAAATAATTTCTCATTCCATTGAATATTCAGATTTAATTGAAGTAATAAAAGAGATAAAAACTTTAAAATCTGATGAAGAAAAAGATGTGGCTTTAAATCCTGATTACCTAGAAAATAAATTTACAACTGTTGATGGTTTCCAGGTTGGTTATTTTGTCAATAAAGGTAAAAGCACCTGGTATTTGAAATTAGAAAAATATGGAAGCGATAATAATAACTTATTTATAAAAAATGGAGATACTATTGAAACTGCTTTTAACGATGCTAAAACAAAGATTGAAGAATTAAAAAAAAGTGAGTTTTTGCCCCCTCTGGTGTTCCTTTAGCCCACGTTAGCGTTCCCCAATAAACTCTCTATCACATCTTAAAGGCACGCCCCGTTGTTGTTATATAACATTTTGTATGCCAGCACGAAGACCAACAAAGGGTAATAGAATATAAATCTTTACTTTTATGCACAAATTTTTTCGGATGCGCGTATTTTTTTTAGTGGTTATGCTTTTCTTTTTCGTAACGGTAAAATCTCAAACGGTTTTGTCGCCGGGCTTTGGTGTGTATCCGCAAAATACGGCTCTGTTGAACAACAGCCACCATCACGACAGCCTTTCTGCACCCAAATGGTTTTTCAGTTCTTACCGTGGTTTGTCCACCAGCGTTTCATTTTTTAAAGGAGGCAATGCGTCTGTCTTTTCTGCGCCGATGGGCCTTCAACTGAACCGCAGGTTAAACAATAACTGGTTTGCTTTTGCCAACGTAACGGTGGCGCCTTCTTATATCAGCATCAACCCTTCTTATCAAAGCGGGTTTACTAAGAATTTCACCAATAACAGCTTCAAACAAAATAGCTTTGGATTGTATCCTGCGGCTTCTTTGGGATTGATGTATATTAATGATGCCAGGACATTTTCCATTTCCGGCAGCGTTACCACAGAAAGGAGTGTTTATTCCATACTTCCTTACTACCCCATGAATAATGTAAACCAAACCCCGGTTCTTTTACCACACCGATAGTTTTCATATCAAAAAAATAAATGAAATCCTGTAACGGAAAGTTTTCGTTTACACGGGGATATTTGCGTGGGGAATCCACCTGCTATTCTTTCAAGATTTAAATTTAAAAAGAGGCGCTATACTGTGTTAGTAACTCAATATTTTAAAGGAACCTATTCTTCAATTCCTGCACACGGAATCTTGCCTTGCTGCCTGCAAAAGAGAAGATACTTGAAAATTTATATGAAAGAACGCTGACGACCAGCCTCTTTGTTCTAAAAGTTGTATTACGCCACCACACCCTCCAAATCATAATCGTAAGCTTGTGTAATCTTTACATTCACAAAATCACCAAGATTTAATTTTGCGGAAGAGTTTACAATTACTTCGTTATCCACTTCCACACTGTCAAATTCGGTGCGTCCAAGATATTTTCCCGCTTCTTTTTTATCAATAATTACCTTAAATGTTTTTCCTATTTTCTCTTCATTTTTCCGGTAAGAAATTTCCTGCTGTACATCCATAATGTCCTGCGCACGTTGTTCTTTTACATCTTCAGGTACATCGTTTACCAGGCCATAAGCGGAAGTGTTTTCTTCATGGGAATAAGTAAAAATACCCACACGGTCAAATTCCATCTTCTTTAAAAATTGTTTTAATTCTTCCACATCATCGGGTGTTTCTCCGGGAAAACCCGCTATGAGCGTGGTTCTGAGACAGATGTTGGGAATCTTGTATTTTATTTCGCCAATAATATCTTCCATTTCTTCCCGTGTAATTTGCCTTTTCATTGCTTTTAGCATTTTGTTGCTGGCATGTTGCAAAGGCATATCAAGGTAATTGCAAATGTTTTCTCTTTCCTTCATCGCATCAATTATTTCCATCGGAAATTTGGAGGGATAAGCATAATGCAACCGGATCCATTCCAATCCCGGAATATTAGCCAGTGCATGAAGTAAGCTGGGTAGCTCTCTTTTTTTATAAATATCTAATCCATAATAAGTAAGTTCCTGCGCTATCAGCATGATCTCTTTTACGCCGCGTGAAACTAATATTTCGGCTTCTGCCACTAAAGATTCTATCGTGCGGCTGATGTGTTTTCCACGCATCAACGGGATGGCGCAGAAGGAGCAGGTACGGTTGCACCCCTCACTTATTTTTAGGTAGGCATAATGGTTAGGGGTACTCAACAATCTTTCGCCCACCAATTCTGCCCTATAGTCCACATTAAATTTTCTTAGCAAAAAAGGCAATTCCATGGTTCCAAAAAATGCATCTACTTCAGGAATTTCTTCTTCTAAATTTTGTTTGTAACGTTCGCTGAGGCAGCCTGTAACATATACCTTGTCAATCTTTCCACGTTTTTTCAATTCTACCTGTTCCAGGATGGTATTGATGCTTTCCTGTTTGGCCAGGTCAATAAAGCCACAGGTATTTACCACTACAATATTGCAATCTGATTTTTTACTTTCGTGTTGTACATCTATGTCTGCAGCAGCAAGCTGGCCACTCAGCACTTCGCTGTCCACCATATTTTTACTACACCCGAGGGTGATGATATTTACTTTGTCTTTTTTATGTTTTGTTTTCATTTTCTATTTATAACACGAATTTTTTGCACGATTTTTTTTACACGAATTACTCGAATTTGCACAAACTACTGAACCACCTAAATCACCCAAAATTATCTAAATCAATTAAACAACTTTCTAAAACTCATAATCTACTATGCTCTCATTCTTTATTGGGTATCAAACAGGGTATCCACAAATTCCTTTTTATCGAAAACCAGGAGATCAGTGGCTTTTTCCCCCACACCTATAAACTTCACGGGGATTTTAAACTGATCGGCAATAGCCAGCACCACACCACCTTTGGCAGTTCCATCCAATTTGGTAATAGTGAGTGCTGTTACTTCGGTGGTAGCAGTAAAGTGGCG
Source organism: Ginsengibacter sp. (assembly GCA_039915005.1). GTDB lineage: Bacteria > Bacteroidota > Bacteroidia > Chitinophagales > Chitinophagaceae > Ginsengibacter. The sequence goes on along the minus strand of JBDSOE010000201.1, from coordinate 2,129 downwards.
CGCCTGTTCCAAAGCATTTTGCCCGGTGCTTCCGTCAAGTACCAGCATTACTTCGTGGGGCGCATTGGGCAAAACCTTATTGATGGATCTTTTTATTTTATTTAGTTCATCCATCAGGTGGATTTTGTTGTGTAGTCTTCCTGCAGTGTCAATGATCACGACATCTACATTTTTGGCAACGCCACTTTGCACCGCATCAAAAGCAACCGCGCTTGGGTCGCTGCCCATAGCATGTTTTACGATAGGAACATTTGCCCTCTGGCTCCAGATATTCAATTGGTCAACCGCTGCCGCACGAAAAGTATCGGCTGCGCCAAGCAAAACAGATTTTCCTGCAAGGGAAAAATTATGGGCTAATTTTCCGATGGTGGTTGTTTTTCCGGCGCCATTTACACCCACCACCAATATTACATGCGGCTTGTGCCCTGTGGGAAGTTCATAATTTACATAAGCCGTATCCTCTGGCGAATCAACAAGAATTGACTGAATCTCTTCTTTCAAAATTCTGTTGAGTTCGGTAGTATTAATGTATTTATCTCGTGCCACACGTTTTTCAATCCTATCAATAATTTTCACAGTAGTATCCACTCCCACATCGGCACTTACCAAAGCATTTTCAAGATCATCAAGGACTTCTTCATCTACGGTACTTTTTCCGGCAATGGCTTTAGTGATCTTATCAAAAAATCCCTGTTTGGTTTTTTGAAGGCCCTGGTCAAGACTTTCCTTCTGTTCTTTTTTACCAAAAATTTTATCAAAAATTCCCATACTTAAAAAATGATTAAAGGGCAAAAATAAAGAAAGCTATCCGCAATTGAATGCAGGATAGCTTTCTCAAATAATTTTGCAGGCAATACTAACTTGCTAAAAAATCTTTGATCTTGTCTTTGTGAACAATAGATTCTTTAAAAGTATAAGATCCCGATTTTGGGCTGCGAACGGTGCGAACTATTTTAGTCCAGTTTTTAGCATCTGCTGCTGCCTTCTGATCTTTCGTTTTTATCGCTGTTTTTGCTGACTTTGCCATGATTGTTTAATTTAATAATTCGATAATTTGATAATTACTGTACCAGCAAATTATTTAATTTCTTTGTGAACCGTAACTCTTTTTAATATGGGATTGAATTTTTTCAATTCCAGACGTTCAGGGGTATTCTTTTTATTTTTTTTAGTAATATAGCGGCTTGTACCGGGTAGTCCTGAAGTTTTGTGTTCAGTACATTCCAAAATTACCTGCACCCTGTTTCCTTTCTTTGCCATGATATGTGTTTAAAATATTTTATTAGATCTTAATTCCTTTCGACCTCATTTCTTTTACTGTATTGAAAAGGCCATTCTTATTAATGGTGCGGATTCACTCGGTAGATAGCTTTAAAGTGATCCATTTGTCTTCCTCTGCCAGAAAATATCTCTTTTTCTGTAGATTGGGCAAAAACCTTCTGCGTGTTTTAATATTTGAATGCGAAACAGTATTACCGGTAATCGGTCTTTTTCCTGTCAACTGACATACTCTGGCCATAATAATCTTTTTTTTCGGACTGCAAAGGTAATAAAGAAATATTTACCTGAAAAATAAAAATAAGGGAAATGGCCAATTAAAATTTTAAGGGCCGTAACAATAATTTTGTTAGGTTCTATTGGTATGTCTGCTGTCAAAACTTTATAGATATTTCAAGATGGCCGCCAAGACCTTCTGTGATAATTCGTTGTAGTGTTGAGAAGCGAACATCCTTCAAGTCTTTCTCAAGTTTTGAAATATAAGATTTATTGGTTCCCGAAAGTTCTGCTACCTGCTCTTGTGTTAATCCTTTTTCCTGCCTTGCCTGCTGAATAAGAACACCAAGTTTAAATGCCTCATAGCCCGCTTCAAAAGTATCCCGTTTCTTTGTCCCTTTTATGCCAACTTCCTGGTCAATAAACTCTTTAAGGCTTGTTAGATTTTTTTTCTTCATAATATTCTTTTTTAATTTTCTCTGCTCTTTCAATTTCATTTGCTGGTGTTTTTTGAGTTTTCTTTTGAAACCCGTGCCCAACCACCACAAGATTATTGTTATCGAAGAAGCAAAAGATGCGAAAAATGTTACTGCCAACCTGAACTCTTATTTCATAAAGACTGTCGGTATTTTCAA
>JBDSOE010000053.1:0-10034 GCA_039915005.1 Ginsengibacter sp. | reverse complement strand
ATAATATGCCCATCAGTTATTCGGGTATTAATGATGAACATGCAGCTGTACGTAATTCAGTTGGTGTTTTTGATGTAAGCCACATGGGAGAGTTTATTTTAAAAGGAGATAAAGCGCTTGGCCTCATTCAAAAAGTAACTACCAACGATGCTTCAAAAATTAGTAACGGCAAAGCACAATATACCTGCATGCCCAATGAAGAAGGAGGCATCATTGATGACCTTATCATTTATTGTATAGAAGAAAATAAGACCTACATGATTGTAGTAAATGCTTCCAATATAGAGAAAGACTGGAACTGGCTAAAAAAACATAATACGGAGAATGTAGAAATGCAGAATATCTCTGAAAAGACCTGCCTGCTTGCCATTCAAGGCCCCAATGCTACTAAGATAGTACAGTCGCTTACCGATGTTGACATCCTGAATTTAAAATATTATTCTTTTGTAAAAGGAAAATTTGCTGGCGTTGAAAATGTATTGATCAGTGCCACAGGCTATACAGGTTCCGGAGGAATAGAAATTTATTTTGAAGATAAAAATGACGATGCCAATATTATCTGGGATAAAATTTTTGAAGAAGGAACGTCAAAAGGATTAAAGCCAATCGGGCTTGCAGCACGCGATACACTAAGGCTTGAAATGGGCTATTGCCTTTATGGAAACGACATTGACGATACCACTTCGCCATTGGAAGCAGGCCTGGGATGGATCACCAAACTGACCAAAGATTTTGTAGGTAAAGAAAAAATTGAAGAATTAAAGAGAGAAGGAATACAACGAAAACTGGTGGGGTTGGAAATGTTAGAAAAAGGAATTCCACGCCATGGTTATGAAATTAAAGATCGTGAAGGACTGACCATTGGCCATGTTACCAGCGGCACCCAATCGCCCACACTTCAAAAACCCATTGCAATGGGCTACGTAGATATTTTTTATGCAAAAATTGACACGATGGTTTACATTAAAGTAAGAGATAAACTACTATTATCCAAAGTGGTTAAAGTGCCATTTGAATAAAAACTGATCCATCAAAAACATAAAACAATTAAGTTCTTAAATGAATGAAATCAAAAAATAAACTTCCCTTTATTCATACGGTTTTATCACCCGCATTATTGAACTTATACGATATCACCGACAGCATTGTAGTAATTATAGATGTTTTGCGCGCCACTTCCACTATAGCCACGGCACTTTACCATGGGGCCAAAGAAATTATACCTGTAGATAGTGTGGCCGAATGCATCAAACTCGGCAAGCAGTTGGAAGTAATTACCGCAGGCGAAAGGGATGGGCAAATTGCAGAAGGCTTGCAATATGGGAATACGCCTTTTCAATACACTGCTGAATTTATAAAAGGGAAAACGTTGGTGCTTACCACTACCAACGGAACCAAACTTTTGCACATGGCGCTTGCAGCCAATGCCAATAAAATTATTACGGGTTCTTTTTGTAATATTTCTGCAGTTTGCGATTACCTTACTTCGCAAAATAAGAATGTGATACTTGCCTGTTCCGCCTGGAAAAACCGGATCAATATAGAAGACACTTTATTTGCCGGGGCTGTTATCAACCGGATTAAAAATGCGTACCAGATCAACTGCGACGCCTCGCAAATAGCGGAAACGCTTTTCCTGCAGGCAAATGGCGATCTCCTTAATTTCATGAAAGAAAAAAATGCTTCGCATTTTCATCGCCTTATGGGCTTTGGCCTGGAAGAAGATATCAGGTATTGCTTAACAATGGACAGTGCCAATGTACTACCTCTTTATAAAAATGGAAGGTTGGTTTCGGGATAAAAGTTTTCTTAAAAATACATCCAAAATCCAATTTGTTCAAAACAGGCTTTCACCTCCTCTTAATTTTCTTTACTTTTGCAGATTGCTCTTTTCGTAATAAAAATCATTTTGGAAAGAAGCATTTTGAATTAAAAATTTATCGTTCTTGGCACTACCCATTTTTATTAAATACATTTACAACTCAGGCACCGACGAAGTAATTCGTCGTGGCAAAAAAATTTATTCAGCCCGGTATGTTGAACTTTTGGAACACGACGAGCTGATGCACTCTGTGCACTTCAGGGTAAGAGACGACAGCTACACCACATTTTATAAAGTAACGGTTCAAAAATATGACGACCCAAAAACATTGTCGCTCAGATGCTCGTGCCCATATAATTTAACCGACATCTGCCGCCATGAAGTAGCTGCCTTAATGCAATTGCAGGACCTGGTAGATAAAAATTTACTCAGCTCCAATGAGCCTGCTTTTTACGATCAAAAATATACCATCGTAAAAATAAAATACATTGATCTTAAAATGATACAAATGCTTGCAGGCATGGATAATTACGCTGCTGCAGAAGAAATTTTAAGAAAAACCAAATGTAATATTCTCAATGCTGCCAATGAAAAAGTGGAAGCGGAACTCGACACGGATGGAAACTCATATCATCTGTTTTTACAAAAAAATGATGAGCGCAATTTCGATACCTCGTGCACCTGCGAAGACGGTACGCATCCATTATGCAAACACAAAACCGCATTATTTCTGCAATTGCTGAATAGCTGGGGCCCTTATTATTTTGACAGCATACGGAGTTGGGATAAAGAAAAAAATAAATTGCTGGAAAGCTATGGCTACAGCCTCGAAGATGACCTTTCCGATAAATTTGAATTTCTTTATAAAGAAGGAAAGCCGTATTTAAAAGTAATAGATCCTTCTATAAAAAGAGTGTCCCCCGGTTTTTCAACGAAAACAGAAACCGCCGTAAAAACACCTGAATTAGTAACTACTCCTTTCGCACCAACAAGCAAACAGGTGGCTTTGGTTTTTAACGCCAATGAAAAAACATTTCCCTTTCTTTCTATTGATGTGATACAGGGAAATTTTGATGAAGAAAAAAGATCTTTTATTGGCCATGTGGAAAAACTTGATCTCACCAAGTTCATAAACACCGATGCCTTTAGCGATAAAGACAAGCAGATCATTCAGCAGGCAAGAAAATTGCAGCAACCCGAAATCAACAAATATTTAAACAGAAACTCTCCCTTCAGCGGCTTCTGGGAAAATATTATATACCAGGAAAATGAAGAATATCCTGAGGAAACCAAATTGCTGATAGCGGAATTTCTTCATCCAAAACTGAAACGAATTTTTGCAGAAAACGAAGGAAGTCCCGCTTTTTATTTGCCTCCCGGCAAAAGGTTTAATACCCAAAATCTTGAAGAGATAGAACTATCGCCCATTGCGCCGGTTCTTGAATTTAAAATAGCACCCAAAGGCAACCAGCAAATAATGGAAAGCCTGGTGAATCTTGAAGAGGAAAAAATAAACCTGACCGAAAACCAATGGAATAGCGATCTGTTGTTGTTGCACGATAAAAATTTATATCTCTGGCAAAAATCAGAGGAAGTTTTAATTGCCGAAAAATTTAAAAACTCGCTTCATATTCCGGCAAATCAATGGCCCAAACTTTTAAAAGAATTGGTGCTTCCCCTTTCCAATGATTATAAAGTTTCTTTTGATCCTTCATTGATAAAAGAAACCAAGGAAGGACAGCCTGATATTAGCATTACGCTTATTGAAAAAGGGGATTTCCTGTTGTTCCAGCCGGTTTTTACTTATAAAGGATTTAGCGTAAAAGCCAACGACAAAGACCTTATCATTATCCCGGACAACGATAAAGTACTGCTGGTGCGCCGTAACCAGGAAGCCGAGGAAGCCTTTGCTTCAAAATTAGCAGGCCTACATTCGCAGTTTATAAAGCAGCCTCAAAATAAAAGCCTGGCTTTAAAAGGGCCCGACGTTTTGAAGAACAACTGGTTCTTCTTATTTGTAGATGCCATGAATGAAATGAAAGTGCCCGTGTTTGGTTTTGAAGCATTGAAAAATTTCAGGTTCAATACGGCAAAACCTTCCACAAAAATCCACCTCAGCAGCGGCATGGATTGGTTTGACGCCAAGGTGGAACTTGCTTTTGGTGAACAGCACATCGGCATTAAAGAAATTCAAAAAGCACTTTCCAATAAGCAATCTTTTGTGCAATTAGATGATGGCACTTTGGGCATACTTCCCGATGAATGGATAAAGAAATATGCATTGTTGTTTAAAGTAGGTGAGGGCAAAAATAATCAGTTGCGGCTTTCAAAATTTCATTTAAGCGTAATTGATGATCTCTATGAACAACGCAACGAAGAGGAACTTTCCTTTGAGCTTGATGAAAAGTACGAGCGCATAAGAGACTTCAAAAGCATTCCTGAAATTCCCGTGCCGGATGAATTGGAAAACCGCTTACGCCCATACCAGGTGTCAGGCTTTCAATGGCTTAATTATCTGAATACAATAGGCTGGGGCGGCATTTTAGCCGATGATATGGGTTTGGGTAAAACAGTGCAGGCGCTCAGTATGCTCAGCCATTATAATGCGGAAGAAGGTAGTTTGAAAGCATTGGTAGTTTGCCCTACCACATTGATCTATAACTGGGAAAATGAAATAAAAAAATTCACTCCATCCCTGTCATTCCGCATCCATCATGGAAATGTGAGAGCCAGGAGCACAGAGGAATTATCAAGTGCTAATATTCTGATAACAACCTATGGTACTTTGAGAAGCGACATTCAATTATTAATAAAAGTGAATTTTGATTATGTAGTTTTAGATGAGTCGCAGGCCATCAAAAATCCTTTTTCAAAAGTTACCAGGGCAGCATGCCTGTTGAAAGTGAGAAACCGCATTTGCATGAGTGGTACACCATTGCAGAATAACACTTTTGATATTTATGCCCAGATGAATTTTTTAAACCCGGGCTTACTCGGAACGGTGGAGTTTTTCAGAAATGAATTTTCTACCCCTATTGATAAATTCGGGGAGCAGGAACAAAAAGACCATCTCAAAAAATTGCTTTATCCCTTCATTTTAAGAAGAACCAAAGAGCAGGTGGCCAAAGATCTTCCGGAAAAAACAGAAACGATTCTCTTCTGCGAAATGGGTGACAAGCAAAGGGAAGTGTATGAAGCCTACCGCCATTCTTATCGTGATAAAATTTTGGGTGTAATAGACGACCAGGGAGTAGGCAAATCGCAACTTACGATTTTACAAGGCTTGATGAAGTTGCGCCAGATTTGTGATAGCCCGGCCATCTTAAATGAAGATGAAAAATATCCAAACGACTCCATAAAGCTCGAAGAGCTTAACCGGGAAATCACCGAAAACATCGGGGAGCATAAAGCATTGGTATTCTCTCAATTTTTGGGAATGCTCTCTTTAATAAGAGAAAATCTTAAAAAGAACAATATAGAATTTGAATATTTTGACGGAAGTACGCCACCACACGAAAGAGAGAGAGCTATTCAGAATTTTCAGAACAATGAAAATTGCCGGGTATTTCTCATTTCACTAAAGGCGGGGGGAGTAGGGCTTAACCTGACAGCAGCCGACTATGTTTATATCGTGGATCCATGGTGGAATCCCGCAGTGGAGCAACAGGCCATTGACAGAACGCATCGTATAGGGCAAACGAAAAATATTTTTGCCTACAGAATGATATGTAAGGACACGATTGAGGATAAAATTTTGCAACTACAGGAACGCAAGCGAATTCTTGCTAAAGAACTGATTTCCGATGACCAGACTTTTGTAAAAACACTGAGCAAGGAAGACGTGGAATACTTATTCAGTTAATGACTTTAAGAAGTAATATAATCTTTCAGCCTTTGAAATTCTCTCTTGTTGCCTGATTCAAAAAGCGCCACAAAATTTCTGGACAAATGGCTTAAAAAAATAGAGAGTTGTGTTCTCTTTTGGTAAACCTGGATTTTCATAAAAATTGATTTTTAAAATAAAAAATATTGAGGGTTAAAGTAAAAAAACAATTAATGTCTTTGCAATAGCACATTCACCCAATTATTTATTCCGTATTTTCCACATAGTGTGTACAACTTTATTTGCTTTTACCACATTTTATTCTTGTTCTTCTGCCTGCCCCTATACCTTGAATAATACTTTATGTTATAGTATTCAGGATTTTGGGTAAGTTTTGAAACAAGAATTTTGACATAATTGTTCAGAAAACTCAGTGGATTTTGACGATTCGGGGTATTCATAAAAAGATAATTATGCAGTGATAACGACCATTAATTATAAGATATTGTATAGATCGCGTTCAAATTTTGGCAAGTCTAATTTTAATAAAACAGTCTAAGCATCCCATTTTTTTAAATCCCGAATGCCGGTACACGCCCGACACATTTAATTCCTATGAGAGGTTGGCACCTATATTGTGTACCCTGATATTTATAATTTTTAAATAAAATAAAACCTATCCATCATGGCAAAAAAGACGAACTCAGGAAGTGATAATTTAAATACCGGCATCAGCAATGCAAATAGCAAAAAGGTAGCAGATGCGCTTAACCAGGTGCTGGCCGATGAAGTGCTGCTTTATATCAAAACATTAAAATTTCACTGGAACATTGAAGGCCGGGATTTTCATGCATTGCATTTATTTCTCGACGATCAGTATCATCAGCTTCAGGTAATAATAGATGCGGTAGCAGAGCGCATCAGAAAAATAGGCCACTTTGCGTCGGGCAGTATGAAAGAATTTCTTGCAGGCGCTTCACTGAAAGAGCACCCCACAACCGGTTCCGTTTCAGAAGCGAGCATCGTGGAGCTGGCATCTGACCACGATACATTAATCATAAAAATGCGTACGCTGATTGCCGATTTTGATGAAAAGTACGATGATGCCGGAAGTTCCGATTTCATTACAGGGATTATGAAAGAGCACGAAAAAATGGCCTGGATGCTGAGGGCAAGCACAAGTAAATAGTATTAAAAGACTTTGAATAAAAAAGCCTCATTGATGATAAAGTCTATGAGGTTTTTTTCATAAGACTATTTCCATCCGTTATAATAAGCGCACACCGTACTCATCAAACATATTTCGCATTTTGGCTGGGGGCGGCATATTTCTCTTCCAAGAAATGACATAGCCATACCGGCGTCCCATTCTTTTTGCGGCAGCGCTTCCATAATCTGTTTCTCAATCTTTTTCGGATCGGTACCTGATGCCATTCCCAGTCGTGGCGCCACACGCACCACATGCAGATCCACAATAACGCCTTCTGCCGCCGCGCCCGCTTCACGTTGGATCACATTAGCCGATTTTCTCCCAATACCCGGCAATGCAGTCAGCTCATCAAGTGTAAGTGGAATGTTGCTGTCTTTTTTTATTTTTTGCGCCAGCGCAATAAGCCATTTCGTTTTATTGGCATAGTTGCGAACAGAGCCAATAAAAGGAAATAGTATCTCCGGCGTGGCATTAGAAAGCGCTTCCATATTGGGGAAAGCCTCGAAGAGTTTTGGAGAAAGCTGGTTAATATGGCGGTCCGAATCTTGTGCCGATAGAATGACTCCCACGAGCAATTGATACGTATTTCCATAATCCAGCGGATGTTTTTGTCCTTTGTATTTTTTTAATAAAGGTTTAATGGCTTCCGGCCAGTCTATTTTTGTGGGCATGAGAAAAGATTTAGAAGTGCAAATTTAATAAAACGATGGCAACAGGAACGGCCATTTGCGGCTTCTCATTTTACAGCAAGCTCTCTAATTGCTCAAACACGGATATCATTCCTTTTCCTTTTTCGGAAAGAGAATATTCTATGTGCAAGGGCTTCAGCTTTATGATATTCTTTGTTAAAATATCAGCCTCTTCCATTTCTCTTAATGCGGTAGCAACAGACTGTTTATTGCTTCCGGGCAATTGGCGCAAAAGACTGCTAAACCGCACCGGGCCTGGCAGAGAGAGCCTGAATATCTGTGGTTTCCATTTGCCCGACAACTGTTTTAAAAGGCCTTCCGCAGGGCAACTTTCAATAGCCGGTATTATCTTTCTGGTAGTCATGTTTTTTTGACTTATTGTTGATGGATCTTATTAGAATGAGCTTTGTATAAAATTAAAACAAAAACATTTATTATGGCTCAAGATAACAATCCAATGAATTGCGATTTAGAAACAGGCATTTGTGAAATGCTGGCTACAAAGGATTTTCAGCAAAATACCGTAAATCAAAAACCGGTGCGCCTGGTATATTTTACCGATCCTATTTGTTCTTCGTGCTGGGGAATAGAACCACAACTGCGAAAACTAAAATTAGAATACGGGGATTATTTCGACATAGAATATAAAATGGGCGGATTGCTGCCCAGTTGGGAAACCTACGGTGGGCGCGATGTTGGGAACCCAACCGAAGTGGTGCAACACTGGGAAGAAGCCGGCGCTTATTACGAAATGCCTATCGATGGCGACTTGTGGCTGGAAGATCCCTTACATTCTTCTTATCCGCCATCCATCGCGTTTAAAGCAGCGCAATTGCAGGGTGAAGAAAAGGCAATGAATTTTTTAAGAAGAATAAAAGAGATGATCTTTCTGGAAAAGAAAAACATTACCAAATGGAAGAACCTGTTGCAGGCAGCTTTAGAAACAGGATTGGATACAGAGAAATTAAGAAGCGATTATGAAGGAAGCGCAAAAGAGCTATTCAATGAAGATTTGAAAATGTCGGGGGAATCAGGCGTAAGAGGATTTCCTACTATTTTCTTTACGGATGAAGAGGATAACCGCTTTAAAGTAAATGGTTCCAAACCTTATGAAATCTACGAACAGGCTTTGTTGAAATTATTTCCGCAAGCCGAAAAACAAAGCATTGATATCTCTTTTGAAAATCTATTTTCTTATTATCCTACGCTCACCACCAAAGAATTTTCTGTGCTTTCGGGTAAGGATATGGCTGCATCCGAAAAGCTCTTGAATGAATTATTTGAGCAACAAAAAGTAGGGAAATACATTTCTAAAAATGGCGCTTTATGGACGAAAGAAGTTGCCGTTAATGATATGGACTAACAAATATTTCATACCTCTGAAAAACAATAAGCTATCTGAATGTAATAATTTGGGTAGCTTTTTTTGGTGGAGAGAACACGAATTTTATTCACTAATTCCACGAATTAAAACAGAAAAACAATTTCGTACAAAAGGATGCTTCTATACTTATAAAAGGCATTTACGATTTAAGCGCTTAATTCTATAATTTTATACTTAAACTTATTCTCAATATCAGAAAATAATTTTCGAATTACAAACAGGACACCAAATGGAAATACCCAGCAGCGAAATCATCATCTACCAAAACCCCGATGGCAACATTAAAATAGATGTCCGTTTAGAGGAAGAAACGGTTTGGCTTACACAAGACCAGATGTCATTACTATTTGGTAAAGCAAAATCTACTATAAATGAGCATATTCAAAATATTTTCAAGGAGGGAGAGCTTGAAGAAGCCCTGTCTTTAAAGAAATTCGGAATTTCCGAATTTCAGCAGAAAGCCCCAAATTACTACAACTTAGATGTAATCATTTCTATTGGCTACCGCGTAAAATCGCCACAAGGCACACAGTTCCGTATATGGGCTACACAGCGATTAAAAGAATACATCATTAAGGGTTTTACACTGAATGACGACCGGTTTAAATCGGGCAATTCGATGAACTATTTCAACGAATTGCAAGAGCGTATCCGTGAAATAAGAATTTCGGAGCGCTTCTTTTATCAAAAAATAAAAGACATCTACACCACAAGCATTGATTATGATGCCAAAGACAAAAAAACAATAACGTTTTTTAAAATAGTGCAAAACAAATTACTTTGGGCTATCAGTGAGCAAACGGCAGCCGAATTGGTATATCGCAGAGTGGATGCGGATTTGCCTTTGCTGGGGATGCAATCTTTGGATAAGAAAAACACCGTTTCTATTAAAAAAGCAGATGTTATTATTGCTAAAAATTATTTGAATAAAAATGAAATAAAATTGTTGGGTTTGTTGGTAGAGCAATATCTGGCTTTTGCCGAAACAATGGCACAGCAACATACACCAATGTATATGGCAGATTGGATTCAAAGGTTAGATGCTATATTGCAACTCAACGGAAGAGAATTACTCACCCACGCCGGTAAAATAAGCCACGAAAAAG